>NZ_JBFUGW010000125.1:0-18596 GCF_056402735.1 Rhizobacter sp. P3_C12 | reverse complement strand
GCCGGCGCACGGCAGTCGATAAGCGAGTCGGCCAATAGCCAATTCATCTCAACCGCCTCGCACACAGAAATCCTGACAGCCCCTCAATCATCAAAGCTTCACTTGGCCACGTCACCTCCCGCCACTTCCTCCGCGGTTGCAGGTCTGACCTTGTCCTTGAAGCGCTCCTCGCACGCGCCGAAGATCGCAAAGTTCTGCCGCGCAGCGCTCAGGCTGAGGCTGCCATTCGGTCCGCCACGAACGGTGTCGGCATCGTGCTCGTCCTGGCCGTCGTCTTCCCAGAAGCAGACTTCGCATATCTCGAATCCTCCGCGCTCCTGAAGAGTCCGAAACAGACAGCAGGGGCATCTGTGCTGCTGATCCGCTTCGGCGGCTTTGATCACGGACGAACTGGCGAGCACGCTGGCATAGCGCTCAAACCACGTGGCGCGCCTTTGCAGGACCTCGGGTGTCACGTCTTCATCGGTCATGTGCGACAAATCGGTTCATACAGCTTGCTTGCCATGGGAGCTTCTACGGCCGAGCGCCGTTCAGTTGCACGAGTATGGATTCGTCGCACTCGATGATGTGCAGGCTCCCGTCAGATTGCTCATGAACTTCGCCTGCGACGAGCCTGAGCTCATTCCCGGACAGCAGGAGCCGTACTTCAGCCGTGGCATTCGGACCGTCATGACGGCGTTCAGTGATCTCGATCTCGCGCCGGCCACTCCGGAAACTGTCGATCCCGGAAGAGGAATGGAGCGTCTTCGTGGCGCTCCAGCACTGGCATCGCGTCGAGCTCCATCAGGTAGAGCCCGTGAAAACCGGTCCCGTCTTCGAGCTGGGACAACAGCCTGAAGACCTGTCCGTTCGCCAACTGCAAGTCGAGATTGATCAACTGCAGAAACGGAATACCCGGATCTTCCCAGCGCACGTCTTCGGCGACCTCGCCTTCAACCAGTGCCATCTCCGTGCCTTGCCAGCGAGTGACGACGAAGCCAGCGAGTGCAGACACCGGCACCCACGTTGGTTCTCTCTTCATGGCCTCATTGCCCCTGCGGCGGCTCCCACAGCTCGACGCGATTCCCCTCCGGATCCAGCACCCAGCCGAACTTCCCGTACTCGGACTCGTCGACCTTGTCGTCCACCGCGCAGCCTTCGGACCGCAATGCGGCGAGCAGCGCATGAAGGTCATGCACCCGGAAGTTGATCATGAAGCTCGCGGTGCTCGGAGCGAAGTACGAGGTGTCTTCCTTGAACGGACTCCAGGTCGTGGTGCCGGTGCCCGTCGGGTTGTCGGGTGTGACCCACTTGAAAGCCACTCCGCCCCAGTCCGCCACCTCCAGCCCGAGGTGCTGGCGATACCACTCGCCCAGCGCCTTCGGATCCTTGGACTTGAAGAAGATGCCGCCGATGCCGGTCACGCGCTTCATGATGTGCCCCTTTGCTTGCGCCGAAGTTTGACACGAGCGGGAATCACGGTCGACGCTCGCAAGGCGTGCGGGCGATGAGCAAGGCCACGGCAAGCGACAGTGCCGACGTCGTCAACATGACGCCCAGCACGGCAACGCGGGCGTTCGATGCATCGACGACCCAACCCGAGAGAAACGCGATGATGCCGGCGCCGGTCACGGTCACGGCGGCGGCCAGCCCCGAGGCCGTGCCGGCCAGCTGGGGCCGCAGCGACAGGACTTGCGCATTGGCCACCGGCATCGTCAGCCCGTTGCCCAGGCCCACGAACACGCAAGGGCCGAAGAAGGCGAGCGGATGCGCCCAGCCTGCCGCGGCAAGTGCCAGGCCCGCGAGCAGGCCGATGGACGTGAGCGCGCGGCCCGCGAGGATGAGTCGGGTGGCCCCGTGGCGTGCGCCGATGCGCCCGACCACGTAGCTGCCGATGATGAAGCCGGCAGGAACCATCCCCATGTGAAGGCCCAGCGCCGTGCTCGATGTTTCGCCCAKCTGCGCCGCCACCAGGGGCGCTCCGCCCAGAAAGACATACAGCGTGCCGATGGCGAAGGCCATGCAAAGCGAATACGCCCAGAACCGCGGCGAGCGGGCCAATTCGGCATAGCCCCTCAATTGCAGCGCGATGGACTGCGTGCGGTGGTGGTTCGTCTCCCTCAAATGGAATGCCACCAGATACAGCCCCGCGAGCCCGAGTGCTGCGAACGCGATGAAATTGGCGCGCCAGCCGAAGTGGGCATCGAGCAATCCGCCGAACGTGGGCCCGATCATCGGCGCCACGGCCCATGCCGACGAGACGTAGCCGATCCGGCTTGCGGCCTGGCCCTCGAGGGACGTGTCTCGAATGGCGGCGAGCGACACGACGTATCCGGCGATGACGCTGCTCTGGAGCAACCGGCACCCCAGGAAGGTGACGATGTCGTTCGCCAGGCTGCAGCCGATCGATGCCATCGTGAAGATCGCCAGCGCGAGCAGCGCGACGGGCTTGCGCCCGAACCCGTCGGAGAGCGCGCCCGCGATCAAGTGCGTGACGGCGGTGGCCACCGCATACCCCGCGATGGCGACATTGACGAGCGCGAAGTCGGCGTGGAGATCCCTGGCGATGTTCGGCAACGACGGCACGAACATGTTGATGGGCAGGACGGCCAGCGCGGAAAGGGGAATCAGGACCGAAAGGCGAGGGGAGGCCTGTGATGGCATGGCGGCTGAACTCCGTGGATGGACCGAGGGGCGGAGGGCCGTGCGGTTGGCGCGGCCTGGGTCTGCTCGTGCTGGGTCCAACAGGAGTCATGCGCCGTCGGGCCTGGTGAAGCCGGCGACGTGGAGGCGGGCAGCTTGTCGGCTGCCCGGGTGGGGCGATGTTAGCGAACCGGCGAGCGGCCGTGTGCCGTCAGGCCGGGCTCGATCGCAGCCCGTAGGCCTTGTCACCCACGAAGAGGTACTCCACCCGCATCACCGCGTCGCCCTTTTCATCGGCGCCGGTGTAGCCGATGGCGGAGACGCGCGTACCCGGGCGGATCTCGGCGACCTTCCAGGCCTCCATGCGGGTCAGCGGGGCGAGCTCCAGCTCCCAGCGCCGGTCGCTGCGCTTGGGCAGCGTGGCCTTGGCGAGCAGGGCGGGGCCGTCGACGGCGGCACTCTGCGCCGGCAGCGTGCGCCGGGCCAGGTCGGCCGGCAGCTTGAGCCCGGCGGGCAGCTCGATGATCAGTTCGGCATGCGGGTTCTGCCACTTGCTGGTGACCACGGTCCCTTCGAGGTACAGCGGGCGATCCTGATCGAAGCTGCCCCACCCATGGTGGGCCGACGCGGGGCGCACGGTCCAGGGGGCGATGGCGGCGAGAACGGCGAACTGGCGGCGGCTCAACGGCATGGCGGTCTCCGGTGGGTGAAGAAGAGGCACGAAGCGGGCGGTGGTGGCTGGCGGCCGGTGATCCGCCCCTCAATAGGCGATCCAGCGGCCGCAGACCACCACGGCAAGCCAGAGGCCAGTGGACACCAGCATCTGTAGCCGCGCCGCCGAGTCGAGTTTGCGCAGCGAGCCGCGCAGATGGAACGCGGCAGCGTTGATCCCGGCGAGCGCCAGCAGGCCCATCTTGACGATGAAGGCGCGGTTGGCGAGCAACTCGTCAGGCTGCGTGGCGAACATCAGCAAGCCGCTCGCGGCCGCGAGCGAGAAGCCGGCGAGTGCCAGCGTGAGCGACAGCCGGGCCGGCGCGGGGACGGGCAGGGCAGCGGCGCGGCCGAACACGCGCACCTCGAGCGCGATCAGGTTGCCCAGCAGCAGCGCGATGCCGACGATGTGCACGACCTCGAGCGCGGGGTAGGCCCAGGCGGTGGTCTTGAGGAAGGTGAACATGAGGTATGGCGAACCCTCGTTGATCGGGCTGAGTCTCGCACGATGCGTTGGCGGCATTTCGCGCGTCTGAAGACACCTAAACTCCGCCGGGGCCGCTTTCAGGTTGAATACTCAGGAGTTCGGAGGAATCGGCAAATGGCGACATCGKCAACAACGCAAGGCATCGAGGACCAAGGGGCCAGGGACGCAATATCCAGGCTCTTCGACGAAACGCGGCGACGGTTGGTCGAAACGGGGACCAGAAATCGCCTGGTGCATGTCAATCGGGCGAACACCCGCGGAAACGTGTTGAACGTCGTCAATGAGCGCTCCGACGATGCCTATGCAGTCCTGTCGTCGGGCAAGGCGATGAAGTTTCACGCGACCGGGCGTGACAAGGGCGATGAGGAGATGGCCTTTGCGGACACAGGTCACGATGGCCTTGGCGAGGAGCGTTTCACCGATGCCCAGCTGGATACCCGCCTGGGCCCTGACGCTCTCCAGAGGAAGCTGCTGAAGATTGCGCGCGAGGCACAGACAGCAGAGGAGGAATCCGGCGTCAACATTCTCTATATCGCCATGGGCTTCATGACCTGGCTCGAGGACGAAGGCTCGAACGTGCCGAGGGAGGCGCCTCTTGTTCTGCTGCCTGTCGAACTCGTCCGCAACGCCCGCACGTCGACCCATGACCTTCGCATGCGCGAGGAGGACGTCCTGACGAACCTTCCTCTCAAGCAGCGCCTGATGGACGATTTCGGAATCGGCTTGCCGGAGCTCGAGATCGGCGAAGAATGGAAGCCGAGCGACTACTTCGCGCAGGTCGCAGCAGTGATCGCCCAGCGTCAGGGATGGAAGATCGACCCGGACGGGATGCAGGTCGGCTTCTTCAGCTTCAACAAGCTCCTCATGTACCTGGATCTTGCTGTCGACGCCTGGCCAGACAATGCGCTGATCGATCACAGGCTCACCCGGGGTTTGCTTTACGAGGGCTTCGAGAGCGAGGCGCCGCTCTTCCGGCCCGAGGATCGCCTCGACGAGGTGCTGCCGCCGGAGAGGCTGTTTCACGTCGTCGACGCCGATGCGTCGCAAGCCAAGGTGATCGAGGAGGTTCGCTCGGGGCGAAATCTGGTGGTGCAAGGCCCGCCCGGAACCGGGAAGAGCCAGACGATCACGAACATCATCGCCGCGGCAGCCAAGGAGGGGAAGCGCGTTCTCTTTCTTGCCGAAAAGATGGCTGCGCTCTCTGTGGTGCACGACCGCCTGTTGAAGGTCGGCCTGCGTGACATCTGCCTTGAACTGCACTCCCGCAGCGCCAACAAGAAGTCCGTGCTGGCGGAGCTCGCACGAACKATGACGCAGTCGAGCGCGGTCCCGAGTCTTCCCGCCGATCCCGTCGACTTGCGGAAGACGCGTGACCGCCTGAATGAACTGGCTGAAGCGCTTCATCGGCCGATTGGTACGACGGGCGCAACACCCTATGGCGTGCTGGGCCGCCAGTCGCGATTCGTGGGAGCCGGGCACCCACCGCCGCGCCTCGATGGACAGGCGCTCGCATCCATGACTTGCGAGGACGAGGCCGCCTTGCTCATCACGATCGGGCGGTACCACGAGCGCCTTGCCGTCGACGGACCCGCAGCTGAGCATCCGTTCGAGGGCACCCGCAATCTCGACCTGCAGCCCGTCGACCTCGCACGGCTGCCCGCGGTGCTTCTCGAGGCGCAGCGTGCGGCATTGAAGATGGCGTCGGCACTGAACACGCCTCTCGAGGCGTTGGCCGCGAAAGAAGCGATTGTTCTCGCCACGGTGGCCCCTCTTGCCGATCTGCTGGCGCGGTTGGAGCGGCTGCCCGCAGGCGCATCGGGTGTGGCGCACACCATGCTCACTTCGCCGGATCTGTCCCGGTTGCGGGAGGCGCTCCAGACTGGAGCGGCCTGGCGGACTTTGCGCGATGAATTGGAGCCCGTCTTCGTCGAGACGGCGTTCGTGCATGCGCACGGCGGCCTGCGGAGCCCGCTCGTTGCGGGAACCCGTTCCTTCTTCGCCCGTTGGGGTGGCGCGTATCGGAGGGCATCGCGGGAACTCGCTGGCCTGCTGCGTGGACCGCTGCCGAAAACGGCGGCTGAGAGGGTCGCGCTTGTCGACAGGTTGAGTTCGGTGGCTGCTGCAAAGTCGACGTGGGAGGCGGATCGCGACCATGGCAGTCGCATCCTCGGCGACGCTTGGCGCGGCGAGAAAACGGACTTCGCGGGGCTGTTTGCGGTCGCACAGTGGTGCGAGAGACTTCGTGAGACCCGGATTGCCTCGGCACCCGACGCGATGCTGGCGTTGGCGGGACGCGCTGACGCCATGACCGCCATGCGCCAGGCGATGCTCCAGGCGGAGCCGGGTTGCAGGTCGGCGCTCCAGGCGGTGGTCGAGTTGCTTGACCTGGATCCGACCGTGCTGGGCGGCCGCGACGTGGAGAGTGCCGATCTTGGTGTCGTCGCGCGGCGCTTCAGCCAGATGGCCGAAGCAGCAAGCCGATACGGGTCGTGGGTGCAGATAGCGCACCTTCGAAAGTCATTCGAGACAGCCGGGATGGCAGCGCTCGCCGACAGGATGAACTCAGGCGATCTGGACGGTGCCTCCGCCGCCGTGGAACTGCAGTTTGCGCGGGCGGAGCGTCTCTGGAAGCTCGCGCTCGCAGACTCGCCAGCCCTCCGAGACATCGCCAGGGCAAGACGCCACGATCTTGTGGAGACCTTTTCAACGCTCGAACGCGAGCGCCTCGGCGAGAACGTGACGAGCATCCTCGCCGGGCATCTTGCCCAGGTGCCGCAAGGTGCACAGGGCGAGATGAAAGTCATCCGCGGAGAAATCGGCAAGAAGCGCGGCCACATGGGCCATCCGTCGCCTGTTCGAGCGAGCGGGCACTGCCGTGCAGCGGATCAAGCCGGTGCTCTTGATGAGTCCCATCTCGGTAGCGCAGTTCCTCCCGCCCGGCGCGCTCTCGTTCGACCTGCTCGTCATCGACGAGGCCTCGCAGGTTCGCCCGGAGGATGCCCTCGGCGCCATCGCTCGCGCGAGCCAGATCGTTGTCGTCGGCGACAAGAAGCAGCTGCCTCCGTCTTCCTTCTTCGACCGCGTGCTCGCGGACCAGGAAGACGAGCACGAGGGCGACGACGAGGATCTCGGGCCTGACCTGCTCGAGGGCGCGGCCAAGCTCGCGACGATGGAAAGCATCCTGACCTTGTGCGAAGCGCGTGGCCTCGGCTCGCGCATGCTGCGCTGGCACTACCGCTCACGCGATCCCTCGCTGATCGAGGTCTCGAATCGCGAGTTCTACGACAACGGGCTCGTCCTGCCTCCGTCGCCATTGCAGGAGGACGACGCTTACGGCCTTTGCTTCACGCGCGTGGCGGGTGTGTACGACAAGGGCGGAAAGCGCGACAACCGCAAGGAGGGCGAAGCGATCGTGGCCCGGGTGGCCGAGCACGCCCGCGCGCACCCGACGCTGTCCCTGGGCATCGTCACCTTTTCATTCACCCAACGGAACCTGATCACTGAACTGCTCGAACTGGCGCGGCGCGGTGATTCGACGCTCGACGCGTTCCTGCGGGAAGGTCAGTACGAAGACGTGTTCGTCAAGAACATCGAGAACGTGCAAGGTGATGAGCGCGACGTGATTCTGGTCAGCGTGGGATACGGTCCGACAACGGCAGGCGGCCGGCTTTCGAGCATGTCGTTCGGTCCGGTGAACGGAGAGGGCGGTGAGCGCCGCCTGAACGTGCTCTTCACCCGGGCGCGTATCCGATGCGAGATCTTCGCGTCGTTCGATCCGGGCGATATCGATGTAGGCCGGACGGCCCGAGAAGGCCCTCGCATCCTCAAACGCTTTCTGGAGTTTGCGAAGAATGGCCGCGTCGATGTCAGCGCCCCGACCGGCCTGTACACGGACACGCCGTTCGAGGAGGACGTGGCGGAGGTGATCCGGAGCTGCGGTTTCCTGGCCGACCCGCAGGTGGGCTCGGTGGGTTTTCGGATCGACATCGGCGTGCGACACGCCGACAAGCCATCGACCTACCTGCTCGCCGTGGAGTGTGACGGGGCGACGTATCACGGCGCCTTGTGGGCACGCGAGCGAGACAGGCTGCGCCAGGATGTGCTCGAGCATCTTGGCTGGCGCTTCCATCGGATCTGGAGCACGGACTGGTTCTATCACCGGCAAGCGGAGATCAAGCGGCTGCGCGCCGCTCTCGCGGCGGCGCGAGATGCGGCCGCGGGAGAGACCCGCATTGAGGGCGTCAACAGGAGCCGGCCGAAGCCAGTGGAGGATCTGGAGAGGGGGTCGGAGCCTATCGAGATTCCCGAAGTCGTCGAGCGCCAGATGCCGCCTTACCAACGCGCCGTGTTCCCCGTGGATGGCCGCCAGGAGCCCCATGAGGTCCGGCCATCGACGCTCGCCGACCTGGCGCAGCGGATCGTGACGGCCGAAGGTCCGCTCCATATCGAGGAAGTCGCACGGCGCATTGCGAGCAGCTATGGCAAGGAGCGGGCGGGTGCACGCATCCTTGAGGCGACACGTGCGGCGTTGGAGAGCGCACGGGCGAGACATGCCGAACTGCGCTCCGACGGCGTCTTCTGGTTCACGAGTGCCCAGGCGGAAGCGCCACCTGTTCGTGATCGGGCCGCAGAAAGCGGCGCAACCGTGAAGGCCGACTGCATCTCGCCCCTCGAGATCGATGCGGCCTTGCAGATGGCGCGTGATGACAACGGCGGAGGTGACGCCGCCGACCTGGTTCGAACGGCCGCGAGACTCATGGGATTCCGCCGTGTGGGTTCGGATCTGCAGGCCAGGATCATCAGTCGACTCGAGCGATCTTCGGGAATCACGGACCCACCGTGACGTTCCGCGCTCACGCGAACGGCGGCATCCGGTCGAGCAGCTTGTCGAGCGTGATCGGGTAGTCGCGCACGCGCACGCCGGTGGCGTTGCAGATCGCATTCGCGACCGCCGCGCCGACACCGCACAGCCCCAGTTCCCCGACGCCCTTGGCCTTCATCGGCGACGAGATCGGATCGGTTTCATCGAGGAAGATCACGTCCTGGTGGGGAATGTCGGCATGCACCGGCACCTCGTAGCCGGCCAGGTCGTGGTTGACGAAGAAGCCGCGGCGCTTGTCCACCGCGAGTTCCTCCATCAGCGCCGCACCCACGCCCATCGTCATCGCGCCGATGACCTGGCTGCGCGCCGAGACCGGGTTCAGGATGCGCCCGGCGGCGCACACCGCCAGCATCCGCCGCACCCGCGTCTCGGCCGTCGCCGCGTCGACGGCCACCTCGATGAAGTGCGCCGCAAACGTCGATTGCTGGTACTTCTTGTCCAGGTCGCCGTACTCGATGGCATCTTCAGCCGCGAGACCCTGCGGCCCCGCCGCCTCGCCCAGCGGTACGCTGCGGCCCGCCGTGCGCACGGTCCCGTCGACGAACACCGCATCGGCGGCCGGCACGCCGAGTTTCTTCGCCACCGCTTCGCGCAGCTTCACGCAGGCCGCATACACGCCGGCGGTCGAGTTGTTGCCACCCCACTGGCCACCGGAGCCGGCCGACACCGGGTGCAGCGAATCTCCGAGCCGCACCTGCACGCTGCCCAGTGGCACGCCCATCATCTCTGCCGCCGTCTGCGCAATGATGGTGTACGAGCCGGTGCCGATGTCGGTCATGTCGGTCTCCACGGTCACGATGCCGCGGTTGTCGATCCGCACCCGGGCGCCGGATTTCGTCAGCAGGTTGTTGCGGAAGCCGGCCGCCACGCCCAGGCCCATCAGCCAGCGGCCCTCGCGCCGCTGTGCGGGCTGTGCGCTGCGACGTTCCCAGCCGAAGCGCTCGGCCCCCAGGCGCAGGCATTGCACCAGTTGCCGCTGCGAATACGGGCGGCCGGGCTTCTCCGGGTCCACCTGCGTGTCGTTGGCGATGCGGAACGCCACCGGGTCCATGCCGAGCTTCTCGGCCATCTCGTCGATGGCGATCTCCAGGGCCATCAGCCCGGGCGCCTCGCCCGGGGCACGCATCGCATTGCCCTCCGGCAGGTCGAGCACCGCCAGGCGCGTGGTGGTGAGCCGGTTGGCTCCGGCATACAGCAAGCGCGTCTGGTTGACGGCCGTCTCCGCCTGGCCGCCGGGGAGGTCGCCCGACCAGCCCTCGTGCGCGATCGCGGTGATCCTGCCGTCGGGCAGCGCGCCGATGCGGATGCGCTGGATGGTGGCGGGACGGTGCGTGGTGTTGTTCATCATCAGCGGCCGCTGCAGCGCGACCTTCACCGGCCGGCGCACCGCACGCGCGCCGAGTGCGGCCAGCACCGCGTCGGCGCGCACGAAGAGCTTGCCGCCGAAGCCGCCGCCGATGAACGGCGACACCAGGCGCACGTTGTCCTTCGGGATCCCGAGCGTCTTCGCGAGATCACCGACGCTCCAGGCAATCATCTGGTTCGAGGTCCAGACGGTGAGCTTGTCGCCGCGCCACAGCGCGGTGGACGCATGCGGTTCCATCATCGCGTGCGACTGGTCCGGCGTGGTGTACGTGGCGTCGAGCTGCGCCGGCGCGGCGGCATAGGCGCCATCGAAGTCGCCGACCTTCGATTGCGCAGGCCCACCGAACGGCGTCGGCTTCGGCATGGGCGCCCCGGCCTTCTCTGCCGCCAGGTCGTACTTGCCTGCCGCCTGCGTGTAGCGGATGCGCACCAGCTGCGCGGCGGCACGCGCCTGCTCGAAGGTGCTCGCCACCACCAGCGCGACCGCCTGGTGGTAGTGGTCGATGTCCGGCCCGCCGAGCAGCCTGGCGGTGTTGAACGAGCCCTTGCCGAGCTTGCCGGCGTTGCGCGCCGTGACGATCGCCAGCACACCGGGCGCCGYGCGCGCGGCGCGCAGGTCCATCGACGCGATCCGCCCCTTGGCGATGCCGGCACCGACGACGTAGCCGTACACCGCATCGGGTGCCGCGTCGTGGCGCTCGTAGGCATAGGGGGCGGTGCCGGTCGTCTTCAACGGGCCGTCGATGCGTGGCGTCGGCTGTCCGACGACCTTGAGCTGGTCGATCGGGTTGGTGGTGGCGGGGGTGTCGAATTTCATGAGCCTTCCCTTGCCTTCCCTTGAATCAGGAGGTCTTGGCCTGCGCCAGCACCGCGGCGAGCGTGCGCTCTGCCAGCGGAACCTTGAACGCGTTGTCGTGCGTCGGCCTGGCGTCGGCCAGCAGCCGTGCGGCGGTGGCCTTGGCGCCCTGCGGCAGGGCGGCGTCGGCCGCGGCATCGCGCCAGGGCTTGTGGGCGACGCCGCCGAGCGCGATGCGGCCGGAGCCGTCGCGCTGGATCACCGCGGCCACCGAGACCAGCGCGAAGGCGTAGGACGCCCGGTCGCGCACCTTGCGGTACAGGTGCGTGCCGCCGAGGGGCGGCGGCAGCGTCACCGCGGTGATCAGCTCGTTGCGCTCCAGCGTGGTCTCGATGTGCGGCGTGTTGCCCGGCAGCCGGTGGAAGTCGGCGATCGGAATCACGCGCGTGCGCCCGTCGGGCCGCACGGTCTCGATGCCGGCGTCCAGCACCCGCATCGCCACCGCCATGTCGCTCGGGTGGGTGGCGATGCAGGCTTCGCTGCCGCCCACCACCGCAAGCGATCTGTTGAAGCCGCCGATCGCGCTGCAACCGCTGCCCGGCTGGCGCTTGTTGCAGGGCTGGTCGGTGTCGTAGAAGTACGGGCAGCGCGTGCGCTGCAGCAGGTTGCCGGCGGTGGTGGCGCGGTTGCGCAGCTGGCCCGATGCACCTGACAGCAAGGCGCGCGACAGCACGCCGTAGTCACGGCGCACGCGTTCGTCGGCGGCCAGTGCCGTGTTGCGCACCAGCGCGCCGATGCGCAGGCCGCCGTCGGTCGTTGGCTCGATCTTGTTCAGGCCGAGGCCGTTCACGTCGACCAGGTGCACCGGCGCCTCGATCTGCAGCTTCATCAGGTCGAGCAGGTTGGTGCCGCCGGCGATGAACTTCGCGCCGGGGTGGCGTTCGACGGCCGCTGCCGCCTCGGCCGGCGCGGTGGCGCGCTCATAGGTGAAGGGGTTCATGTGCGCACCCCCGCGACCTCGGAGATCGCCTCGACGATGTTGGAGTACGCGCCGCACCGGCAAATATTGCCGCTCATCCGTTCGCGCAGTTCCTCGGCCGACAACAGCGGCCGCTCGGACAGGCTGGCGCTCACGTGGCTCGGCACGCCGCGGCGCAGTTCGTCGAGCGCGCCGACCGCCGAGCAGATCTGCCCGGGCGTGCAGTAGCCGCATTGGTAGCCGTCGTGCTGGATGAAGGCGGCCTGCAGCGGGTGCAGCTGCGCGGGCGTGCCCAGCCCCTCGATCGTGGTGACCTTGGCGCCCTGGTGCATCACCGCCAGCGTCAGACACGAGTTGATGCGCTCGCCGTCGACCAGCACGGTGCAGGCGCCGCACTGGCCGTGGTCGCAGCCCTTCTTGGTGCCGGTCAGGTGCAGGTGCTCGCGCAGCGTGTCGAGCAGGCTGGTGCGGTTGTCCAGCGCCAGCGTGTGCGGCGTGCCGTTGACCTCGAGCGAGACGCTCGAGCTGGGCAGCGAGGCGGCCGGGTTCGCCTGGGGCGCGGATGCATCGGCGGCTGGCGTCCCGTGGACCGGTGCGCTCACCGCGGCCGCCGACGCGGCGCCCACGATCAGCACGTCGCGGCGTGAAATTGCGATCTCGTCAGAACTGCCCATCTCGTGGCCTCCTGCTGCGGTGGGTGGGTCGTTCGGAGATGCGGGCAAGCGGGATGCCCGGTGCACTCGTATGCCACCGGCATCAGCGACAACGGCTGGGTGGTGGGCACCTCGGCCACCGCACCCGGCAATGAAGACGAGAACCCTGCCGTGGGCAGCCCCCGCGCCTTCGTCTACCGGGCCGATGGCAGCATCGCGCCGCAGGCGCTCGCCACGCCCGGAACGCACAGATTCGGCAATGGCATCAACAACAGCGGGCAAGTGACTGGCTCGTATGTCACGGCGGCGGGCACGCAACGGGCCTTCGTGACGCAGGCGGGCGGCGCCGCGGTCGTGGAGCTCGGCACGCTGGGCGGCGCCAACGCCATCGGCCATGGCATCAACCAGTCCGGCAAGGTGGCGGGTGTCTCCACGGTGCCCGGCGGCCGCGAGGATTCGTTCGATGGCCGTCGGCATCAACGACAACGGCCAGACCGTGGGCACGACCGAGGCCGACTACTACACCGACGCATCGGCCTTCATCGCCGGGCCCGACGGCATCGGCCGCAGGCTGAACATCCATGACATGGGCGAGTTCGAGATGGGCGGCGCCTGGCAGCTATTTCTGGACCGTCAACATGATGGACCACGCCTTCATCACCGGCGCCAACGGCTACGGATTGGTGGACGTGAACACGCTGTCGTTCAACAACCTGGCGGCCGGGGTGCGCGATTGGCTGTTCGTCAACGTGACCGGCATCAACGACCTCGGGCAGTTCGTGGCCAATGGCGACAACGGGCGCGCCTATTTGATCTCGCCCGTGCCGGAGCCGGCCACCGTGCTGCTGATGTTGTGCGGGTTGGGCTTCGTGGTTTGGCGTCGGACACAGCCCCGGACGAACCCATGAGGTTGGGGTGGGGCCGCAGGTCGCTTTCAGGCGAAGTATTCAGGAGCTCGGATGTCCGGTTCAACAGCAACGGTCTTGCTGCGATCAGGTTTGACCGAGGTGCAGCATGGGCAACTCGAAGACTTCGTGCGCCAGGCATCCGGCAGTGAAAACTTGAGATCGTTCTGGCTGCTAGGCCGGCCGTTCACGATCAGCATGAGTCTGCCGGACGAGGAAGAGCCGCCGCCTGCAGGACCCGATTGGGCGACCCCTCGGGAGATCCACGTCATCTGCCACGCCCGTGGTCAGTCGGGTGATGTCGTCCGCTGTCCGCGCGCACGCGAACTGGAGCTATCGACCCGTTGCGGACTTTCGATGCTGACGGGTTCAGAGCCCGACAGCGGTCATTGGATATGCTGTCGCAACCTGCATCACATCCGTCAGAAGGACTACATGGCGTTGACACTTGAAGCCGCTCGACTACTCCGGGATGGGTGCATTGATGCGGCTGCCGCCCTCAACGAGGCGCTAAGCGATGCCTTGAAGGCGTTGCCTGCCGACGACCGTTCTGCGTGGGCGCAAGCTACGGGGCGCGCAATGGCGGAAGTCTTTGAACATGTATTGAACCCTGTGATCGCGGAATTTCCGGAACTCGAAGTTGACGAAGCCGCCTGGGTAGGGATTGCTCGCGATCAGGCGGCGAAACGGGCGGCGCCGAAGTAAGCCACCAGCGCGATAGCTGTCACCGCGTTACAGCCGCTTCTGGCCGTGCGACGACGCTTCACAAAGGGGATACTCAGTGCATCGGTCTCACCGGCGGCACTTCAACCTCGCGCTCGACCCTGGGTCTCCTACTGATGCACGTTGAACCACAAGCACCACGCTTTCATGTTGAGGTCACAGCTGACGGCCTGCGTGCCGTGATACCAGCAAGGCGAAACTGGTTTGTTGTCCTGTTCCTGACCGCCTGGCTCGGTGGCTGGGTCTTTGGCGAGATATCTGCGGCAAGTGAATTGCTGCGGAATTCAGACAAGACACAGCCGGGCTTTCTGGCCTTCTGGCTGATTGGCTGGACACTGGGCGGGGCGTTCGCCGCTACCGCGGTTGTTTGGCAGTTGGCTGGTCGCGAGGTACTTAGCATCAACTCGGATACGTTGCTGCATAGAGCCGAGGCGTTCGGTCTAGGTTCGAGTCGGTCATACAGAACTTCCGAAGTCCGGAATTTCCGCTCAACAGACTACGCATCGAACACGTTCGCGAACCAACGCACATGGCTCCCGCCGGTCACCGGGTCGGGCTTCGGCCCGGTCGCATTTGACTACGGCGCACGCACGATCAGAATGGCGCCCTCGCTTGAGGAGGCTGAAGCGGCGATGCTAGTGCGTGAACTTTCATCCCGCTTGCCGCGCAGACTGGACGAGCAGCGGCAACTGTAGGGGAGGAACGACTTCTGCAGGCAGTCTGCAAGCCGTCGGCCGCGACCGGCTGCTGTTGGCCGATCTGAGGCAATCGAGACGCCCTAGTCGTCGTAGGTTGCTACGATGCCAGTCCATCCCAGCCGATCGAGAGTGACTGCTGCAAGCGTCGACACCTCGCTCCAAGTTTGCGACAGGAGCAGTAGGCTCAGATCACCGGGCAGAGCATCGACTCTTTCATCGAAGGCACGATGAAAGTGGCCCAGAACGGCCAGTTCGCCACTCGAAAATGCGGCCTCAAACTGGGAAGAACCGGGGTGGTAGAAGTCGTCAAACCACTGATTCACAAGCTCATTCGCAACATTGACCCGCGGCACGCGTCGCTGGTACTCCGACTGTTCCGCAGGCGATGAGATCAGCTGCAGGATGCTGATGATGTTGGCTCGATGGGTATTCATGTCGGCAGCTGGAGCAGTGGCGCACGCGAAGCAGTCTAGGCCCGAAACCCGTCGGTCGCGAACGGCAGGTACTGGCCGGATCGAGCCTTCCGTCAATGAGCGCCCTGCGAGAGTGCAACTCGCGCCCTCGCAAGCGCCTGGGCGGCGTCGAGGCTGCCATCGCGGCCAGCTCGTTCGACGACTTCCAGTAGTGCACGCCCCGCTTCCGACCCTGGCTCCACTCGCACTGGGACCGGGAAGATTGGATGCCAACGCTGCAGATAGACAGGGAAGTCTGCAGCATTCCGCTCGAGGCTGYCTTGCACGTCAACTGCAATCCTCTTGCCCGTTGCATCGGTGAGCTCAACCCATACTGACCCGCCGTCTGCGAGGAATACTGACTCGGTGACTCGGATGGGGCTGCTCATATCGGGAACGCGTCCGGCTAGGAGGTAGGTGGCCCCGAACAATGCGCTGGCGACGACAGTCGCGCACGCAAGCCTCGCCGTTCGCTTGGTCGATTTTTTCATCATCTGGTTCGATGCAGACTCACCTGAAAGCAATCTATCCCCTGTGTCCRCAACTGGCCGGCTTGAGCCGTTCGCTCGCCGGAGTTCGCAGGCTCTGGCCGACCCAAAGCGGAAATACGTTCAGCGATGATCCATCGCGACAGAGCAGCCGGCTGCAGCGACGCAGAGATGCATACTCTCGTCGCATGAGAGTCGGGCCTCCTTCCTTACAGTCCAACAAAAGACGCACTACCCTCGGGTCTGCGCACTTCGAACACGGATTGCGTATAGCGCTCGTCGCGCCATGCATCATCTTCGTTGTTGGGAGGGCTCTCATCTTCTTGGACGTATTTGAACCCCGGTCGCAGGGCGTTCTTCTGACGGGCTTGGCGGTGGCCATCTCTGCCTTCGTAGAGCTTGTAGTTGCGCCGGTCGCCCTTTACCGGTTGTTCGCGCACCGACAGCTCCGCACCAGACGCAATCTGGTTGCGGCAGGACTGGGCTCCTCCATTGCAATCACAGTCACGCTCTTCTTCATTTCCCTTGTTTCAAGGATGAAGTGAACTGTGTGAAGTTGATGGTCGGGGGCAGTTGCCCGTGCAACAGCACCGCGCGAAAGGTCCTCGGAGTCCGGCGCGTCAACTAAGCCCGGACGATCGGGAACGGCGGYTCGATCGGTCCGCTCTGGCCCACCTCGTTGAGCAAGGCCATGAGGACCTTCCAGCTTGCATCGGTCAACATCCCGGAGAAAGTCAATGGCCGCATCGCGCCGCCCGTTGGCTGAAGAAGGATGCATGCCCACCCGATGGCGGGGTTGTTGGGCGTGCTGTTGAAGGTGCCGGACTCCTTGCTGTCGCTGCTCACCAGCGCATAGGTGCCCTGGACGCCTTCCTTGCCGGGATCGAAGGTCAAGGTCATCTGGCGCAGCACACCGTCTTCGTACCACTGGTAGGTGCCGCCGAGGCCGATCAAGGTCTCGATGTCATTCAGCCCGTGCCAGCCGGCGGGACTGTCCTTGTACGTCGCCCCCTGACGCTCGTGTTCGCGTTTCAGGAGCGCACCGCGTTCTGCGTGGAGACCAGCCGCTTCGAGCGCGGCGATGGCGGGATCGTGGGTCATGGCATCCTCCTTGTCGCCGGTTCATTCCGGGCATGCCTGGATACGATGACAGAAGCTGAAGAGATCGCCATCCTCAGATCTGAGGACGGCTGCCGGGTCACGCTCCGATCTTCTCCAGAAATTGGCGCAGCAACTCCTCCACCCGCCCGGGTCGCGCCAGGTGGATCCAGTGCCCGACACCATCGACGTGGACTTGCGGGTAGCCTGCGATGCGTGCGATGGCGTGCGGCGTGTCGTTGCGACTCTGCTGCACGACCAGAGCCTCGCCTTCGAAGCGGCGGTCGGCGGCCGCGGGATCGAACGCTGCCAGGGCTTCGGTCATGCCGATGATGGTGCGGGCATCGGTGCTGCGCACGTCGCTCAGCACCTGCTCGACAACCCCTGGCGCATCGCCCGCGATCGAACGGTAGAAGGCTTCGGCGCTCTTGTGCGGCTCACTGCGCGTTTGTTCAATCGTCTGGCGCAATTGCTCTTGCGGTATGGCCTTGCCCGATTGCGCTGGGTCGACCAGGAACAGCCCGGCGATCCGCTGCGGTGACATCTGGGCGTACAGGAAGGCGGCGGCAGCGCCACCGCTGTGGCCGACGCAAACGAAACGATCGAGTCCCGCAGCGGCACTGACGGCGTCCATGTCGGCTCGCTCCAGCGCATAGCCGTAGCCGTCCTTGGGCATCGCGGAGGCCCCATGACCGCGGCGATCGAAAGCGATCACCCTCCGGTCCGCGGCCAGCGCGCCCATGATGCCTTGCCACTGCCGGTGATTGCCGAGATCGGCGTGCAGGAAGAGCAGGGGCAGGCCAGGACCCGTGCCCATGCATTCTGCGAAGATGCCCGCGTCCCGCATCTTGATTTGCGTGCCGCGGCGGGCGTTGCGGCCTGCTGTGTCGGTTCCCATCGAGGCCCCTGGCGTTCTGCTGCGACGGGCCGTCGCCGGACTCATCGTGAACGGCGACGGCGGCGTGACGCATCGGCCGTCGCCGCAACGCGACGTAGGAAACTGCCGATAAACCGCAGGTGAGCCGACCCGCTCGTTTGAAAGAGCCACTCGACGAAAGGGTCAGGCGCTGCTGCCGAGCCTTGCAAGAACTGCGGCCCCAATGAAGAGGAAGCAGATGCCCAGGTAATAGCCATAGGCTTTCGCACTGAGCTTGAAGGCTGAACCAACAGGACGGGTTCTGAAGAAGTAGACAGGCACGAAGATCGGGGAGAAGAGCGCTGCCCACAGTGCCGATCTGCCTGGCGGGATTGCGCCTCTTTCCACGGACTCCTGACGACACCAGACATAGATTGAGACGGCTGTGGCGATGCCCAGGCCATAGGTGAAGAATAGATTTGCGATCCGGGGGTGAGCTACGAACGGCAACGCGAGGCCCGCTGCGACGTGAGTGCCGCCCAGGACGAGCAAAGTGCAGCGCGATGGGGTCATGGTGTTTTCTTTGCGATGCCAAACGTTTGAAATGCTCGTGCCCGATCGGCGTCCAACAGAAATTCGAGATCTCTCGGCATCGCCAGATCTTAGCTGCCTGGCAACTGGCTTCAGGCATTGCAAACGCTCTGCGTGCCGCTGAGGCAAGCCCTGCCACCAGCTTTCCATCGACGAACTCGACGCTGGCATCGTTTGCGAGCTCCTAGGGTTTTCGCGATGGCCCATGCGCACATCCGCGCAGCCCCGCCGATGTGCCCCCCCGCCATTGAGTCCCCGCCCCGTCGAACAAAGACTAGTCCGACTAGTCC
>NZ_JBFUGW010000124.1:0-18649 GCF_056402735.1 Rhizobacter sp. P3_C12 | reverse complement strand
CGCTACGACCACGTGCCGTCCGACTACCGCGCGAGGCCGGGCCGCATCGAGGTCGTCGAGGCCGCCCACCCGGTGCCCGATGCGGCCGGGCGCCAGGCGGCGCAGCGCATCGCCGCGCTGGCGCAAGGGCTGACCGCCGACGACCTGGTGCTGTGCCTGGTGTCCGGCGGCGGCTCGGCGCTGCTCGCGCTGCCGGCCGACGGCGTCACGCTCGAGGAGAAGCAGGCGATCAACAAGGCGCTGCTGAAGAGCGGCGCGGCGATCGACGAGATGAACTGCGTGCGCAAGCACCTGTCGGCCATCAAGGGCGGACGGCTGGCGGCGATGTGCGCACCGGCCCGGGTGATCACGCTGCTGATCTCCGACGTGCCGGGCGATTCGCCCGAGGTGATCGCGAGCGGCCCGACGGTGCCCGATGCGACGACCTGCGCCGATGCGCTGGCGATCCTCGCGCGCTACCGCATCGAGGTGTCGGCGGCCGCGCGCGCCGGGCTGGAGAGCGGTGCGTTCGAGACGCCGAAACCCGGCGATGCGCGCTTCGCCGGGCACGAGCTGCGGATGATCGCGACGCCGCAGCAGTCGCTCGAGGCGGCCGCGGCACTCGCCCGTTCCGCGGGCATCGAGGCCCACATCCTCGGCGACGAGATCGAGGGCGAATCGCGCGAGGTCGGCAAGGTGCACGCGGCGCTGGCGCGGCAGGTCGCGCGGCGCGGGCAGCCGTTCCGCACGCCCTGCGTGATCCTGTCCGGCGGCGAAACCACGGTGACGGTCGCCAGCAAGGGCGGCCGCGGCGGGCGCGCCACCGAGTTCCTGCTCGGCTGTGCGATCGCGCTGCAGGGGCAACCGGGTGTGTTCGTGCTGGCGGCGGACACCGACGGGATCGACGGCGTGGAAGACAACGCCGGCGCGATCGTCACGCCCGACACGCTGGCGCGCGCCGAGGCGCAGGGCCTCAGCGCGCGTGAACAACTGGATCGCAACGACGCCTACGACTTCTTCGCGCCGCTCGGCGACCTGGTGGTCCCCGGGCCGACCTTCACCAAMGTCAACGACTTCCGCGCGCTGCTGGTGCTCTGAGGATCACTGCTCCAGCAGGTCCTTCATCTCGTCGGCATGCTCTTCCTCGTCGTGCAGGATGCCTTCCAGCATGCGGCGCGTCGTCGGATCCTTGTCGCCGATCAGCGTGATCATCTGCCGGTAGGTTTCCACCGCGACGCGCTCGGCCACCAGGTTGGCACGGATCATCGCCTTCAGGTCAGACGACTCGTCGTAGCCGGCATGGCTGCGTTCGAGCAAGGTGTTCGGCGAGAAATCGGGCTCGCCGCCGATCTGCACGATGCGCTCGGCGATCAGGTCGGCATGCGCTGCCTCTTCGTTCGCGTGCACCATGAACTCGGCCGCGATCGCCGGCGACGACATGCCGTGCGCGGTGAAATGGTGGCGCTTGTAGCGCAGCACGCAGACCAGCTCGGTGGCCAGCGCGCCGTTCAGCAGCAGCACGATGTCGTCGCGCCACGGGCCGTAGCTCGGCGTCACGGCCCCGTCCTCGGTGCGCTTGCGTGCGGCTTCGATCGCGGTCTCGTCCAGGCGCAGGGCCTTGCCCTCGCGGGCGTTCTTGTCGTGCATGGCCATCTCCGTTCGGGGTCAGGGTTGCGGATCCCTTCACTGTAGGAAGCATCTGCACCGCCGGGCATCGGAAGGCAGCGGCCCTGCCTGTAGGACTGGGCCGCGCCGGCTCAGCCTTGCTGCAGCAGCTGCGCCACCACCGCCACCGCGATCACCTCGGGTTCCTTGCCGGCAATCCCCGGCACGCCGATCGGGCAGGTCATCCGGCCGATCGCCTCGGCCGGCACGCCGCGTTCCTCGAAGCGATGCACGAAGCGCGCGCGCTTGGTGCGGCTGCCGATCAGGCCGAGGTACGCGAAATCGCCGCGGCGCAGGATGGCCTCGGTGATGCGCAGGTCCAGGTCGTGGCTGTGCGTCAGCACCAGGTAGTGCGCGCCCGGCGGCGCCTGGGCCACCTCGGCTTCCACCGGCTCGACGCAGATGCGCTCGATGTGCGGCGGCAACGGGTGCTCGGGGAACTCGCTGTCGCGCTCGTCGATCCATTGCACGCGGCAATCGATGCCGGCCAGCAGCGCGACGATCGCGCGGCCCACATGGCCGGCGCCGTACAGCTGCACGAAGAAGCGCGGCGCGCTGTCGGGCCAGGCGGCCAGCACCGCGTCGCCGAGCCGCTGGGTGCGCAGCGTCAGCGCGCCGCCGCAGCACTGGCCGAGCGAGGGGCCGAGCGCGAACTCGGCGTCATGGGAATTGGTGTCGCCGGTGGCGAGCCGCTGCCGTGCCTGCGCGATCGCCGTCAGTTCGAGGTGGCCGCCGCCGATGGTGCCGAGCACCGCGTCGCGCGTCACCAGCATGTGCGTGCCGGCCTCGCGCGGCACCGAGCCGCGGTGCGACAGCACCTGCACGTCCATCGCGGGAACGCCGGTTTCGAGGAATGCACGCGCCGCGTCGCGCAGCGCGCTCACCACCGCAGCCTCCGTGCGAGCAGGGCTTCGACGGGCTCAGCCCGCCCCTTCGACAGGCTCAGCGCGAACGGCGTTCGGGTCAGCCCACGAGCACCGGCAGCGGCGCGTTGATGACCGTGCCCACCAACTCGTACACCGCCTCGTGCGTCAGCACGCCGGCCAGCACCAGCTTGGGCCGGCGCAGCAGCGACTTGGCCTTCGTCAGCAGCCCGCGCCAGCCGCCGTGCAGCCCGACGCGCAGCCGGTTGCGCAGCGTGTCGCGCAGGATCAGCAGCGAGGTCTCCTCGCGCACCTCGGTCGCGAACTGGCGCTTGTATTCCGACACGCCGATGCCGAAGTTCAGCGTCTGCGGCCGCTGGTGCGCGATCAGGTCCTCGATCAGCCGGTACAGCAGCACGGTACCGGGGCTGAACTTCGACAGCTCCGCGTCGTGGCCGATGTCGGCGTAATGGAACACGCCGCGCCCCTGGTAGCCCAGCACGAAGGCCAGCGCCCGCCCGCCGCTGCGCAGCACGTAGCTGCGCAACAGGCCACGCCGTGCCAGGTCGGTGAGCCGCAGCGCGATGTCGTCGCGCTCGATGCCCAGCGGGCCGATCGCCTGGTGCTGCCAGGTGCGCTTCGCGATGTGCTGGGCCTGGCGCACGAACTCGGCCACCTGCTCCTCGGCATCGACGCGGATCAGCTCCAGCCCCGGCATCTGCTCTTCCAGCACCCGCACCTGGCGGCGCAGGTTGTAGCGCTTCTTGCTGCCGAAGCGCGCCAGGTAGGCGTCGAAGGTCTCGGGCAGCGCGATCGTGTACAGCGGGCGCTTGCCGTGCTCGCTGTACAGCAGCGAACCGCCGCGCTGGCGCAGCTGCGCCTCCCAGCCGGCCCAGGCGCTGCAGCCGGCGGGAATGCCCTTCAGGAACAGCGCGTCCAGGTCGGGGCGCTCGCGCCACAGCCGCTCGACCACATCGGCCAGCGCCTGCGGCCGGCCGGCCACCAGCGGCGCGCCGCCCAGCAGGTGCGCCGCGCGCAGCTTCAGCGATGCGAAGGTCCAGCGGCCGGCCGAGAACGCGAGCGGGTACGGCTGCACGTCCATCGGCACCACGCCGACCTCGGTGCCCGCTTGCGCCGGCAGCACGCCGAGCAGCAGGTCGTCGGCCGGTCGGGTGGCGACCAGGTGGTTCCACCACTCCGGCGACTGGTAGATGCGGTAGACATGCCCGCTGTCGCTGAGCAGGCCGTCCCAGCCCTTCATCAGCTGGCTGTCGGTGGCGGCCGCCCGCGAGAACACCACCGGCGAAGCGGGGGGCGTGGCAACGGGGGCGAAAGCAGAAGAGGTGGCGCTCATGAAGACGGCTGGAGCTCGCGGAGGATCGACCGGACATCGGCGCCCGGTGCGGACGCCTGCGAATCGACGCCAAGGATATCGACGGCAGCACTTTTGCCGTCTCCCTCGCCCCGGGGGTTCGTGCGTGAATACCGCACGAATACGGCCCGTCTTGCGCTGTTTGCTCGACCACGTTGCGTTCGGTTGCGTCTGCTTGCGTCTGGTGGCTGTCAGACGGCGGCACGCACCGCGGTGATCGCGTCGAGGATCGCCTCCGGCGTCGCCGGCGCGCGCAGCGGCGGGTCGACACGGTGCCCGCCGAGCGCCGACACCGCATCGCGGATCGCGAAGAACACCGAGAACGGCAGCAGCAGCGGCGGCTCGCCGACCGCCTTGCTGCGGTGGATGCTGTCCTCGACGTTCTCGCCGTCGTACAGCCGCACGTTGAAGACGGCCGGGCAGTCGTTCGCGGTCGGGATCTTGTAGGTGCTCGGCGCGTGCGTCGCGAGCAGCCCGGTCTGCGGGTGCCACACCAGCTCCTCGCTGGTCAGCCAGCCCATGCCCTGGATGAACGCGCCCTCGACCTGGCCGAGGTCGACGGCCGGGTTCAGCGAGCGGCCGGCGTCGTGCAGCACGTCGGCGCGCAGCAGCTTCCACTCGCCTGTCAGGGTATCCACCAACACCTCGCTGACGGCCGCGCCGTACGCGAAGTAATAGAACGGCCGGCCGGTCAGCGTGGCGCTGTCCCAGTGCAGGCCGGGCGTCGCGTAGAAGCCGTCGGACCACAGCTGCACGCGTGCCAGGTAGGCCTGCATCACCAGCTCGGCGAAGCCGATGCGCCCGGCCGGGCCGATCACCTCGTCGTTCGCGAAATGCAGCTCGTCGGCGCGGCAGGCGAGGCGCTGCGCGGCGACGTCGGCGAGCCGCGCGCGGATCTGCCGCGCCGCATCCTGCGCCGCCTTGCCGTTCAGGTCGCTGCCGGTGGAGGCGGCGGTGGCCGAGGTGTTGACGACCTTGTGCGTGTCGGTCGCGCTGACGCGCACCCGCTCGAAGCCGACGCCCAGCTCGTGCGCCACCACCTGCGCCACCTTGGTGTTCAGCCCCTGGCCCATCTCGGTGCCGCCGTGGTTCACCAGGATCGAGCCATCGCTGTACACGTGCACCAGCGCGCCGGCCTGGTTCAGGTGCTTCACGTTGAACGAGATGCCGAACTTGACCGGCGTGAACGCCAGGCCGCGCTGCAGCACCGGGTTCACTCGGTTGAACGCGGCAACCGCCTCGCGGCGTGCGCGGTAGCCGCTGTCGGCCTCGAGCTGCGCGCACAACTCGTGCAGGATGTTGTCGTCGACCGACTGGCCGTACGGGGTCGTCCGATTCGCGTCGGTGCCGTAGAAGTTGACCCGCCGCACGTCCAGCGCATCCTTGCCGAGCGCACGCGCGACGCTGTCGATGATGTTCTCGATCGCGATCGCGCCCTGCGGCCCGCCGAAGCCGCGGAAAGCGGTGTTGCTCTGCGTGTTGGTCCTGCCGCAGAAGCCGTGCATCGATACATCGGGCAGCCAGTAGGCGTTGTCGAAGTGGCACAGCGCGCGCGTCATCACCGGGCCCGACAGGTCGGCCGAATGGCCGGCCCGCGACACCATCGTGACCTCGCTGCCGAGGAGGCGGCCGTCGTCGTCGTAGCCCACCTCGTACTCGTACCAGAAGCAGTGGCGCCGGCCGGTGATCAGGAAATCGTCGTCGCGGTCGACCCGCAGCTTGACCGGCCGGCGCAGCTTCTGCGCCGCCACCGCCGCGACGCAGGCAAACAGCGCCGACTGCGATTCCTTGCCGCCGAAGCCGCCGCCCATGCGCCGGCACTCGACCTGCACATGGTGCGAACTGAGTTGCAGCGCATGCGCCACCAGGTGCTGCATTTCGCTCGGGTGCTGCGTCGAGCAGTGCAGCAGCAGGCCGCGGTCTTCCTTCGGGATCGCGTAGCTGATCTGGCCCTCGAGGTAGAACTGCTCCTGGCCGCCAACGTCCAGCGTGCCTTTCAGGCGGTGCGGCGCCGCGTCGATGGCCGCCCGCGCGCCGCCCTCCCGCGTGCTGCGCACGAGGTGCATCGGCGGCAGCACGTAGGCGCCGGCCGCGTGTGCGGCCTGCGGCGTCAGGACCGGCTGCCGCGCCTCCACCTTCAGCACCGCCCTCGCCTGCGCCGCGGCACGGCGCGCCGCATCGCGTGTCGACGCGATCACCGCGAACACCGGCTGGCCGAGATAGCGCAGCTCGCCGTCGGCGAGGATCGGGTCGTCGTGCAGGATCGGCCCGCAGTCGTTCGGGCCGGGGATGTCGGCCGCGGTCAGCACCGCGACGACGCCCGGCTGCGCGCGCAGCACCGCGAGGTCGATCGCCAGCAGCCGGCCATGCGCGATCGGCGACAGCCCGAGCGCCGCGTGCAGCGTACCGGCGAGCTCCGGCAGGTCGTCGATGTAGGCGGCCTCGCCGGCGACGTGCAGGTGCGCCGATTCGTGCGGCCGGCTGATGCCGACGCGCGCACCTTCGCGCAAGGCGACGGCCTCGGCGTCGGGCCCGGGTTGCAGGAACGGATCGAGCAGCTTGTTCATGCGACCACACTCCAGGCCCGCGTGGCCTCGACCGGCAGCGGATCCACCGCCCGCGTCTCCAGCCAGAAACGCCGCAACAGGTTCTGCGCGACCTGCAGCCGGTAGGCGGCGCTCGCGCGCATGTCGCTGAGCGGCGTGAAATCGCGCACCAACGCGGCCTGCGCGGCCTTCAGGGCGGCTTCGTCCCAGGCGCGGCCCTGCAGCGCCGCCTCGGCCTGCGCGGCGCGCTTGACGATGCCCGCCATGCCGCCGAACGCCAACCGCACCTGCGCGACCGCGCCGTCGGCCGCGAGCCCGATCGACAGCCCGGCGCACACCGCCGAGATGTCGCAGTCGAAGCGCTTGCTGATCTTGTAGGCGCGCACCTGCTGCTGCATTGCCGCGAGCGGCACCACGATCTCCTGCACGAACTCGCCCGGCTGCAGCTGGTTCTTCATGTAGTCGAGGTAGAAGGCCGCGAGCGGCACGCGCCGCGCCTTGCTGCCGCGGCGCAGCACCAGCTCGGCATCGAGCGCGAGCAGCACCGGCGCCGAGTCGCCGATCGGCGAGCCGTTGGCCACGTTGCCGCCCATCGTGCCGGCATGCCGGATCGGCGGCGACGCGAAGCGCAGCCACACCTCGGTCAGCGCGGGAACGTGCCGCGCGAGCGCCGACCAGGCGTCTTCGAGCGAGGCACCGGCCCCGATGTGCAGGTGGCCGTCGCGCTCGTCGATGCGCTTCAGCTCGGCCACGTCGCCCAGGTAGAGGATCTCGCCGAGGTCGCGGAACTGCTTGTTGACCCACAGCCCGATGTCGGTCGAGCCGGCCAGCAGCGTCGCCTTCGGATGCTGCTCGCGCAGCGCCGCGAGCGCCTCCAGCGTGCGCGGCGCGAAGTAGTCGTCGACGCGCGGGCCGCCCTCGCGCTGGCGGTTGAAGCCGGCATAGTGCAGGCCATCGCCCGCGGTCGACAGCGTCTGCAGCGCAGCCACCACCGGCGCGGTGTCGAGCGCGACCGGCGGCAGCTGGAACATGCGCTCGCCGGCATCCAGGATCGGCCGGTAGCCGGTGCAGCGGCACAGGTTGCCCGACAGCTCGTCGGCCAGCTGCTGCCGGGTCGGCACCTGCCCGCAGACGCGGTGGCCCTCGTAGCCGGCCCACAGCGACATCACGAATCCCGGCGTGCAGAACCCGCACTGCGAGCCGTGGCACTCGACCATCGCCTGCTGCACCGGGTGCAGCGCGCCGCCGGCCTGGTCCTTCAGATCCTCGACGGTGAACAGCGCCTTGCCGGCCAGCGTCGGCAGGAACTGGATGCAGGCGTTGACGGTGCGCAGCGCGAGGCCACCGACCCGCTGCGCGGGCGCTGTCTGCTCATCCAGCAACTCCCCCACCACCACCGTGCAGGCACCGCAATCGCCCTCGTTGCAACCCTCCTTGGTGCCGGTGCAGTGCGCGTCCTCGCGCAGCCAGTCGAGCACCGAGCGCGTCGGATGAACGCCGCCCACCTCGACGATCGCGCCGCGGTGGAAGAAGCGGATGGGCTGGGTGCTCATGGAAATCCGGGGTTGGTCAACAAGCATAGGACAGACTCCGCAAGGGTAAACCTCCGTCGCCGCCGGGATACGATGGCGCCCCGACGCCCTGGCTTTGCAATTCACGGGCCCGGCCCCTGGCCTGCCCCCACCCGACTTCCCGCATGACACCCCGCCGCATCGCGCTGCGCGCCGACCTGCTCGACTTCACCGCCGCACCCGACTGGGGCGACACCGAGTCGCCGGCCGTGCGCTTTCGCCCCGACCACTGGCTGCTGGTCGAGGACGGCCGCATCGCCGGCGCGCAGCCCGGCACGCCCGACGCCAGCTGGCAGCTGCACGACCACCGCGGCCGGCTGCTGATGCCCGGCTTCATCGACACCCATGTGCACAGCCCCCAGCTCGACGTGATCGCGAGCTACGGCACCGCGCTGCTCGACTGGCTCGACACCTACACCTTCCCGGCCGAGCGCCGCTACGCCGACGCGGGCGAGGCCGAGCGCGGCGCGGCACGCTTCCTCGACGCGCTGCTGGCGCACGGCACGACCAGCGCCGTCGTCTTCCCGACCGTCCACAAGGTCAGCGCCGACCGGCTGCTGGCCGGCGCCCAGGCGCGCGGCATGCGGCTGATCGCCGGCAAGGTGCTGATGGACCGGCACGCGCCCGACGGGCTGCGCGACGACGTCGACCAGGCCGAGCGCGATTGCGTCGAGCTGATCGAGCGCTGGCACGGCACCGGCCGGCTCGCCTATGCGGTGACGGTGCGCTTCGCGCCGACCAGCACGCCGGCCCAGCTCGCGATGGCCGGCCGGCTGTGCGCCACATACCCCGGCATCTACATGCAGACCCACGTGGCCGAGAACCGCGACGAGGTGCTGTGGGTGGCCGAGCTGTTCCCCGAGGCCCGCAGCTACCTCGACGTGTACGCCCGCGCCGGGCTGCTGAACGAGCGCAGCGTGCTGGCGCACGGCATCTGGCTGGACGATGCCGACCGGGCGGCGATCCACGCGAGCGGTGCGCAGATCGCCCACAGCCCGTCGTCGAACCTGTTCCTCGGCAGCGGGCTGTTCGGCTGGCGCGCCGCCGAGGCGGCCGGCTGCGCGGTCAGCCTGGCGACCGACGTGGGCGGCGGCACCAGCCTGTCGATGCTGCGCGCCGCGAGCGACGCCTACCGCGTGCAGGCGATGGCCGGCGAGCGGCTGACGGCGTGGAAGGCCTTGCACGCCGGCACGCGCGGCGCGGCCAAGGCGCTCGGGCTGGCCGACGAGATCGGCTCGCTCGAGGCCGGGCGGGTCGCCGACCTGTGCGTCTGGGACTGGGCGGTGGGTCCGGTCGCCGAGCGTCGGATGGAGGTGGCGCGGGGCTTGCATGAGCGGGTGTTTGCGTGGATGACGCTGGCGGACGAGCGGAATCTGGTGTCGGCGTGGGTGAACGGAGTGCAACGGCATGGGCGACGGGATTGAGGGGACGGCGATGCTGCGCCTGGAACTGACGGACCTCAGCAAGAGCTACCCCGCGGTCAAGGCCAACGACCGCGTGAACCTGCGCGTCAAGCCCGGCGAGATCCACGCCGTGCTCGGCGAGAACGGCGCCGGCAAGTCGACGATGATGAAGATGATCTACGGCGCCGTGCGGCCCGATGCCGGCGTGATCCGCTGGAACGGCCAGTCGGTCGAGATCCGCAACCCGCACGAGGCGCGCGCGCTGGGCATCAGCATGGTGTTCCAGCACTTCAGCCTGTTCGACACCCTCACCGCCGCCGAGAACGTCTGGCTCGGCCTGGACAAGTCGCTGACGCTGGCCGCCGTGACGCAGCGCATCACCGAGGTCGCCCGCGTCTACGGGCTCGGCGTCGACCCGCTGCGCCCGGTGCACACGCTGTCGGTCGGCGAACGCCAGCGCGTCGAGATCGTGCGCGCGCTGATGACGAACCCGAAGCTGCTGATCCTCGACGAACCCACATCGGTGCTGACGCCGCAGGCCGTCGAGACGCTCTTCATCACGCTGCGCCAGCTCGCCGCCGAGGGCTGCAGCATCCTCTACATCAGCCACAAGCTCGACGAGATCCGCGCGCTGTGCCACCACTGCACCGTGCTGCGCGGCGGCCGCGTCACCGGCGAGGTCGACCCGACGCAGGAGACCAACGCCAGCCTGTCGCGGTTGATGATCGGTGCCGAGCCGCCGCAGCTGCAGCACGTGCAGGCGCGGCTCGGCGACGTGGCGCTGTCGGTGCGCGAGCTCGCGGTGCCCAAGCGCGACCAGTTCGGCATGGACCTGCAGGGCATCAGCTTCGACGTGCGCTGCGGCGAGATCGTCGGCATCGCCGGCGTCTCCGGCAACGGCCAGCAGGAGCTGATGGCCGCGCTCTCCGGCGAGGACCCGCGCGCCGCGCCCGACAGCATCGTGCTGTTCGAGCGGCCGGTGGGCCGCCAGTCGCCGCGCCGCCGCCGGGCGCAGGGGCTGAACTTCGTGCCCGAGGAACGGCTCGGCCGCGGCGCGGTGCCAGGCTTGTCGCTCGCGCAGAACACGCTGCTCACCCGCACCGCCGCGGTGACGGCGCAGGGCTGGATCCGCACCGGCGAGGTCGCCGCGCTCGCGAACCGGCTGATCCAGCGCTTCAACGTGAAGGCCGGCGGGCCGGACGCGCCGGCCAAGAGCCTCTCGGGCGGCAACCTGCAGAAGTTCATCGTCGGGCGCGAGATCGATGCCGCGCCGCGCCTCCTGATCGTCTCGCAGCCGACCTGGGGCGTCGATGTCGGCGCGGCCGCGCAGATCCGCGGCGAGCTGCTGAAGCTGCGCGACGCGGGTTGCGCGGTGCTGGTCGTCAGCGAGGAGCTCGACGAGCTGTTCGAGGTCTGCGACCGGCTGGTGGTGATCGCGCAGGGCCGCGTGTCGCCATCGATCGCGACCACGCAGGCCACGGTGGAGCAGATCGGCGAATGGATGAGCGGGCTGTGGGCGCCGCGCGGGGCAGCCTTCCACCCGGAGGCGAAGCATGCTGAAGCTTGAGCCGCGCCCGGCGCCGAGCCGGCTGATGTCGATCGCCTCGCCGCTGCTGGCGCTGGCGATCACGGTGGTGATCGGCGTCGTGCTGTTCCTGCTGCTCGGCAAGGATCCGCTGCGCGGGCTGCAGGTGTTCTTCGTCGAGCCGCTGAAGAGCGCGTACGCGCTGTCGGAGCTGGCGGTGAAGGCGACGCCGCTGCTGCTGATCGCGCTCGGCCTCGCGGTGTGCTTCCGCTCCAACGTCTGGAACATCGGCGCCGAGGGGCAGTTCGTGCTGGGGGCGGTGGCGGCCGGCGGGGTCGCGATGCTGGCCGAGCCGGGCACGGGGCGCTGGATCGTGGTGCCGATCCTCGTCGCCGGCGTGCTCGGCGGCATGGCCTGGGCCGCGCTCGTGGCGCTGCTGCGCGACCGCTTCAACGCCAACGAGATCCTGGTCAGCCTGATGCTGGTCTACGTCGCCGAGCAGGTGCTGGGCTGGCTGGTCTACGGCCCGTGGAAGGACCCGAACGGCTACAACTTCCCGCAGACCCTGACCTTCCTCGACGCCACCAAGGTGCCGCGGCTGTTCAGCGGGCTGCGCGTCAACATCGGCCTGCTGGTCGCGCTGCTCGCGGTGGGCGCGTTCTGGGCCTTCCTGTTCCGCACCTATGCCGGCTTCCAGCTGCAGGTCGGCGGGCAGGCCCCGGCGGCGGCGCGCTACGCCGGCTTCTCGTCGCGGCGCGCGCTGTGGACGGCGCTGCTGCTGTCGGGCGGCATGGCGGGCCTGGCCGGCGGGCTGGAGGCGGCCGGCCCGCTCGGCCAGCTGACCCTGCACGTGCCGGTGGGCTACGGCTTCGCGGCCATCATCGTCGCCTTCGTCGGCCGGCTGCACCCGGTGGGCATCGTGTTCTCGGCGATCCTGATGAGCATGTTCTACATCGGTGGCGAGCTGGCGCAATCGCGCCTGGGCCTGCCGAAATCGCTGACCGGCGTGTTCCAGGGCCTGCTGCTGTTCTCGCTGCTCGCCTGCGACACGCTGATCCACTACCGCATCCGCTGGAAGCCGGCGCACGTCGATGCTGCGTCCGCGCCGGCGGCAGCGTCGTCCTCCACCGTCGAGGGACAAGCCTGATGGACGCCATCGCCCTGCTGATCGCCGCCACGCTGAGTTCGGGCACCGTGCTCGCCTTCGCCGCGCTCGGGCTGCTGGTCAACGAACGCGCCGGCATCGTCAACCTGGGCGCCGAGGGGATGATGCTGGTCGCCGCGCTGGCCGGCTTCGCGACCGCGGTGCACACCGGCAACGACTGGCTCGCCTTCGCGGCCGGTGCCGGCGCCGGCGCGCTGCTGGCCGCGGTCTTCGGCGCGCTGGTGATCTGGCTCAACACCAACCAGTACGCGACCGGGCTCGCGCTGAGCCTGTTCGGCAGCGGCCTGTCGGCCTTCCTCGGCACCGGCTTCGTGCAGGAGAAGCTGTCCGAGCGCGCGCACTTCCAGCTGCCGCTGCTGGCCGACATCCCGTTCGTCGGCCCGGCGCTGTTCCGCCAGCACCCGATGGTGTACGCCGCGATGGCGTTGACGGCGGCGCTCGCCTGGTTCCTGTACCGCTCGCGCGCCGGACTGGTGCTGCGCGCGGTCGGCGAATCCCCCGAATCGGCGCACGCGCTGGGCTACCCGGTGCGCCGCATCCGCCTGGCGGCGGTGATGGCCGGCGGTGCGCTGTGCGGACTGGCGGGCGCCTACCTCTCGGTCGTCTACACGCCGCTGTGGGTCGAGGGCATGGTCGCCGGCAAGGGCTGGATCGCGCTGGCGCTCACGACCTTCGCGACCTGGCGACCGGCACGCGTCTTGCTCGGCGCCTACCTGTTCGGCGGCGTGACGATGCTGCAGTTCTACCTGCAAGGCGAGGGGGTGCAGGTCTCGGCGCAGCTGCTGACGATGCTGCCCTACCTGTCGACCATCGTCGTGCTGGTGCTGATCTCGCGCAATGCCGGCTGGATCCGCGTGAACATGCCCGCGTCGCTCGGCAAGCCGTTCTTCCCCGGTAGTTAGCCCCGACATCTAGCTGATAAATTCTCGCGTTCCTCACCCTGGAGTTCCCATGACCTCAATCTCGAAACGTGCCCTGCTGAAGCTCGCAGGGTGGAGCACGCTGGCGGCGGGCACCGCGCTGGTGGGCTGCGGCAAGAAGGAAGAAGCGCCTGCGCCGGCCCCGGTGGCCGCCGCCTCGGCCGCCGCGCCGAAGCCGGAACCGCTGAAGATCGCGTTCGCCTACGTCGGCCCGGTCGGCGACGGCGGCTGGACCTTCGCGCACGACAACGCGCGCAAGGCACTCGAGAAGCAATTCGGCGACAGGATCCAGACCAGCTTCGTCGAGAAGGTGCCCGAGGCGGCCGATGCCGAGCGGGTGTTCCGCGACATGGCCAGCCAGGGCAACAAGCTGATCTTCGGCACCACCTTCGGCTACATGGAGCCGATGCTGAAGGTCGCGGCCGACCTGAAGGACGTGAAGTTCGAGCACGCCACCGGCTTCAAGCAGGCCGAGAACATGCGCACCTACGACAGCCGCACCTATGAAGGCGCGTACATGGCCGGCGTGATCGCCGGCGGCATGACGAAGACCAACACGCTGGGCGTGGTCGGCTCGATCCCGATCCCCGAGGTGATCCGCAACATCAACAGCTTCACGCTGGGTGCGCAGTCGGTGAACCCGAAGATCAAGACCAAGGTGGTCTGGGTCAACGACTGGTTCAACCCGCCGAAGGAAACCGACGCCGCGCAATCGCTGATCAACGGCGGCGCCGACGTGCTGATGCAGAACACCGACTCGAGCGCGGTGCTGCAGACGGCCGAGAAGGCCGGCAAGTACGCGTTCGGCTGGGACAGCGACATGACCGCCTACGGCCCGAAGGCCCACCTGGCCTCGAGCATCATCAACTGGTCGCCGTACTACATCAAGGCGACGCAGGATGCGCTGGACGGCAAGTGGGCCGGCAACAGCGCCTCGTGGTGGGGCGTCAAGGAAGGCGCGATCGACCTGGTGTCGATCTCCGACAAGGTGCCGGCCGAGCTGAAGGAGAAGGTCGAGAAGGTGAAGGCCGGCCTGAAGGACGGCAGCTTCGCGATCTGGAAGGGCCCGATCGTCGGCAACGACGGCAAGGAAGTGCTGAAGAAGGACGAGGTCGCCGATGACAAGTTCATGGGCGGCATCAAGTTCTTCGTGAAGGGCGTGGAAGGAAAAGTGCCGGGAGGCAAGTAAGCCTTGATCGAAACGACGCTGTGGCACCCGGTGGCCGGCAGCGAGGCGCTCGGCACCTCCCCGGTGCCGGTGCGCCTGCTGTCGCAGGACCTGGTGCTGTGGCGTGACGAGGCCGGCCGCGCCCGCGCGTTCACCGACCGCTGCCCGCACCGCGGCACGCGGCTCTCGCTCGGCCGGGTCGTGCAGCACGAGGGCCGCGCGGCGCTCGAATGCCCGTACCACGGCTGGCGCTTCGGGGGCGACGGCGCCTGCGTGCTGATCGCATCGCAGCCGTCGTTCGCGCCGCCGCCTTCTCATGCCGCCTGCACGCATGAAGCTCAGGAGGCGCATGGCCTCGTCTGGGTGCGGCTGCAGCCGGGCGACACGGCCCTGCCCGCCTTCGAGGCCGAGGCCGACCCGCAGCTGCGCAAGCTGCTGTGCGGCCCGTACGACGTGGCGACCAGCGCCGGCCGCATCGTCGAGAACTTCCTCGACCTGTCGCACTTCGGCTTCGTGCACGACGGCTGGCTCGGCGAGCGCGCACAGCCGCAGACGCTCGCCTACACCGTGCAGCCCACGCCGGCCGGCTTCGTCGCCAGCGGCTGCAGGGCCTGGCAGCCGCAGAGCAACCGGCTGTCGACCGAAGGCAGCTGGGTCGACTACCGCTACGAGCTGACCGCGCCGTTCAGCGCGGTGCTGACCAAGCTGCCGCAAGCGCAGGGCGAGTATCGTGACGTGATCGGCCTGTTCGTGTGCCCGCTCGACGAGGAGCACAGCCGCGTCTGGTTCCGGCTCGCGGTCACCGACCACGATTCCAGCGACAACGCGCTGCGCGCGTTCCAGCACACCATCTTCACGCAGGACCAGCCCGTCCTCGAGTCGCAGCAGCCCAAGCGGCTGCCGCTCGCGGGCGGCGAAGTCCACTGCGCGGCCGACCGGAGTTCGGCCGCCTACCGCCGCTTCCTCAGCGAACGCGGCATCCGTTTTGGAGCCATCGCATGAACCTCGACGCCATCCCCCGCGACCGCCTGCCCGCGCTGCTGTGCGCCATGCCGAAGGCCGAGCTGCACATCCACATCGAGGGCTCGCTGGAGCCGGAGCTGATCTTCGCGCTGGCGCAGCGCAACGGCGTGGCGATCCCGTATGCCAGCGTCGAGGCGCTGCGCGAGGCCTATGCGTTCACCGACCTGCAGAGCTTCCTCGACATCTACTACGCCGGCGCCAGCGTGCTGCTGAAGGAGGACGACTTCTTCGACATGGCGATGGCCTACTTCCGCCGCGCGGCCGCCGACAACGTCGTGCATGCGGAGCTGTTCTTCGATCCGCAGACCCACACCGAGCGCGGCGTCAGCTTCGAGACCGTGATCAACGGGCTGACGCGCGCGGGCGAGGTGGCGAAGCGCGAGCTGGGCGTCAGCAGCGCGCTGATCCTGTGCTTCCTGCGGCACCTGAGCGAAGAGGCTGCATTCGAGACGCTGGAACAGGCGCTGCCGTTTCGCGAGCGCTTCATCGGCGTCGGCCTCGACAGCAGCGAGCGCGGCCACCCGCCGGAGAAGTTCGCGCGCGTGTTCGCGAAGTGCCGCGAGCTGGGGCTGCGGCTGGTCGCGCATGCCGGCGAGGAAGGCCCGCCCGCCTACATCTGGAGCGCGCTCGACGTGCTGAAGGTCGAGCGCATCGACCACGGCGTGCGCTGTGTCGAAGACCCGGTGCTGGTGAAGCGGCTCGCCGCCGAGCGCATGCCGCTGACGGTGTGCCCGCTGTCGAACGTGAAGCTGTGCGTGTACCCCGACATGGCGGCGCATCAGCTGGGCGCGTTGCTCGATGCGGGCCTGTGCGCGACGGTCAACTCGGACGACCCGGCCTACTTCGGCGGCTACATGAACGCGAACTTCCTCGCGACCTTCGAGGCGCTGCCGGCGCTCGGGGCGCGGCAGGCGCATCAGCTGGCGAAGAACAGTTTCGAGGCGAGCTTCGTGGATGAGGCCGCGAAGGCGGCCTGGACACGGCGCCTCGACCAGGTCTTCTCGTAGCCCGGATCATTCGCGCCACATCCGCCCGGCCCAATCCGAGAAGGTCTTCAAGCGCTGCGCCTCGGCCCCATGGTTGCGCGCCGACATCACGCTCCAGGTGATGTACTGTTCCCCCGTCCAGTCCACCCAGCCGCCGACCAGGTGCGGCTGCCCCTTCGCGTTCAACGGCAGCGGCGTGCGCTTCGGGTCCAGGCAGAAGCGGAAGCCCGACTTGACCTCCGGCTCGCTGCCGAACAGCGCGTTCGGATCACAGCGCCGCCACTGCTCGTAGCTGGTGTTCGCATACAGCGCGTTGTAGAGCGAGATCGAGCTGTTGACGAACATCAGGTGCAGCCCCGGCGTCACCGCGTCGAGCTGGCGGAAACGCGACTTCTCCCAGTCGTCCGGCCCGCGATCGACCACCTCGCCGACACCCAGCTTGTGGATCGCGAGCGAGGCCCGGCTCTGGTGCCCCTTGTTGCGGAACAGGTCGGTCGGCGCGGCCGGGTCCGGCTGGTTGAACGGCAGGTCGGTGTTGGCCAGCTGCGCGAGCTTGGTGCGCACCTGGAAGTAGCGCGCCAGGTGCGAGGCCGACACCGCCGCCGGCGCCTTGGCCGTCATCAGGTCGTCGACCACCGCGGTCGTGAAACCCATGTGGTACGGCCAGTCCATCGGCCCTTCCGACGCGCCCGGCCAGCCCGGGTTCACCGTCATCTGCAGCTGGTACCACTGGTTCGTCCGGTAGAACGACACCAGCCGCGGCTCCCACGAGAAGTAGTTCTCGCGGCCGTTCACCGGCGCGAACAGCATGTGCGGCGCCGTGTAGAACACGCTCGGCCAGCTGAACGGCCAGCCGCGCGGCTCGCCGATGCCCGCCCACTGCCCGCTCGCATTGCGCGAGCCGTGCAGCCAGTCCTGCCGCCCTTCGAGACCGTAGGTGTGGGCCAGCTCCCACTGCTTGACGCTCATCCAGTGGATCACGCCGAAGAGCGCGCGCTCGATGAAGGCCTCCTTCGTGAAGGCGGCCGGCAGGTTGGCCGCGCTCGCCGTCTGTGCCGACAGGCGGGCTTGCAGCTTCTTGCCGCCCAGTTCACCGCCATAGGGCTTGGACGGGTCGCCCGAGACGCGCGAGCCGCGGCCGCCACCGGCGAACGCGATGGTCTTGCCGCCGACATCGTTGAGCCAGGCCTGCGCGCGCTCGCGCAGCTCGGGCGTCAGGTGGCTCCAGTCGCCGTAGACGCCGTTCGGGTTCCGGTTGGCGTTCAGGAAGTCGGAGACGCGCTTGACCACCTTGATCGGGTTCGAGCCGTCGTCGCCCTGGGTCTCGAACAGGCCTTGCGCCTGCCCCGCTTCCGGCGTCCAGATGTCGAGCGGGCTCTCGATCGGCAGCCACGCGCTCCAGTCGGGCAGCTGCAGCGGGATCGGCATCTCGCGCGTGTTCAGCACCTTGCCGCGGCTCGGGTCCATCGCGGCGTCGAGCTCGGCCTGCGTCAGTGCGGCCGTGCTGTTGGCGGCCTTGCCGGTGAACACGTTGACGAAGGACTTCGCGTCCGGCAGCACCGCGTCGATACCGGCACCGGCTGCCCATTCGACGGTCGGCTTCGCATCCAGGCCCGGGCCCGGCTGGTACGGCGGGTTCCACGGCGTGGCCTGCGCGACATGCGGCACCTTGGTGTACAGCGCCGCGCGCAGGTAGGCGGCGATCTGCCGGCCCTGCGTCTCGCTCAGCCCGTGGAAACGCGAGCGCTGCACGACCGAGTTGTTCGAGAAGTTGAAGTACTGCAGGTCGCGGCCGTCGCTCGCGTGGCACGACGAACACGCGGCGCGCAGCATGGTGCCGACGATCGGCGACTTCTTCAGCAGGTTCTGCGCGTTCCACAGCGTGCGGCCCGCGTCGGCATCGGCCGTCCAGGTGCGGCCGGCCTCCTTCTCGGCCTGGATGTCGGCCCACTGGCGCGGCTGGTTGGCGCCGAGGTGGCGGCCGGCGGCATCCTGGATCTGCAGGTCCAGGATGCGGAAGCCGTTGGAGTTGCCGTCGGTGCCGTTGAAGCGGAATTCGATGCGGTTGGTGGCTGGCAGCGCGACCAGGCGCGCACGCGCGGTCGCGTCCAGCGCAACGCGGAAGCGGATGGTCAGCAGCCCGCCGTTGACGCCGCCGTGCGAGCGCTCGACCTCGTCGACCTGCACCGCGCTGTCACTGATGTCGATCCACGGCGCGGTGCTGCCATTCGGCCCGCCGACGATGCGCAGGCTGCCGGCGACCTTGGTGAGCGGCTTGGACAGTGCCTCGAACTCCGGCGAGTTGTAGAAGCCGCAGCGGTGGCAGCGCACCACCAGCTGGCTCGCGCTGCCGAGGGCCGACGCGTCGAGTGCAAGCTGGGCCGGCACGACGGTCGGTGCGTCGGGCGCGCCGGCGCCGAGGACTTCGAGCGGCAGCGTCAGCGTGGGAGCGGGCGACGGGGC
>NZ_JBFUGW010000123.1:0-18819 GCF_056402735.1 Rhizobacter sp. P3_C12 | reverse complement strand
TGGACGCTCGGCCACGGCTACGGCGCGCTGAAGGATCCGCGCTTCCACGTGGTGGCCTACGACTACGGCGTCAAGCGCAACATCCTGCGCATGCTCGCCAGCCGCGGCTGCAAGGTGACCGTGGTGCCGGCGCAGACCCCGGCCGCCGAGGTGCTCGCGTACAAGCCCGACGGCATCTTCCTCAGCAACGGCCCCGGCGACCCCGAGCCCTGCGACTACGCGATCGCCGCGACGCGCACGCTGATCGACACCGGCATCCCGACCTTCGGCATCTGCCTGGGCCACCAGATCCTGGCGCTGGCCTCCGGCGCGAAGACCTTCAAGATGAAGTTCGGCCACCACGGCGCGAACCACCCGGTGAAGGACCTGGACAACGGCCGCGTCAGCATCACGAGCCAGAACCACGGCTTCGCGGTCGACGAGGGTAGCCTGCCTGCCAACCTGCGCCCCACGCACGTCAGCCTGTTCGACGGCACGCTGCAGGGGCTGGCGCGCACCGACAAACCCGCTTTCTGCTTCCAGGGCCATCCAGAGGCCTCCCCGGGACCCCATGACATCGGCTACCTGTTCGACCGCTTCACGGCCATGATGGAGAAGAACAATGCCTAAGCGCGCCGACCTCAAATCCATCCTCATCATCGGGGCCGGTCCGATCATCATCGGCCAGGCCTGCGAGTTCGACTACTCCGGCGCACAGGCCTGCAAGGCGCTGCGCGAAGAGGGCTACAAGGTCATCCTCGTCAACAGCAATCCGGCGACGATCATGACCGACCCGGAGATGGCCGACGTCACCTACATCGAGCCGATCACCTGGCAGGTGGTCGAGAAGATCATCGCGAAGGAGCGCCCCGATGCGGTGCTGCCGACGATGGGTGGCCAGACCGCGCTGAACTGCGCACTCGACCTGCACAAGCACGGCGTGCTCGCGAAGTACGGCGTCGAGATGATCGGCGCGAACGAGAAGGCGATCGAGAAGGCCGAGGACCGCCTGAAATTCAAGGACGCGATGACCGGCATCGGCCTGCACTCGGCGCGCTCGGGCATCGCCCACTCGATGGAAGAGGCGCTCTCCGTGCAGAAGCGCATCACCGCCGAGATCGGCGGCACCGGCTTCCCGATGGTGATCCGCCCGAGCTTCACGCTCGGCGGCACTGGCGGCGGCATCGCCTACAACCCGGAAGAGTTCGAGGAGATCTGCAAGCGCGGCCTCGACCTGTCGCCCACCAAGGAACTGCTGATCGAGGAAAGCCTGATCGGCTGGAAAGAGTACGAGATGGAAGTCGTGCGCGACCGCGCCGACAACTGCATCATCGTCTGCTCGATCGAGAACCTCGACCCGATGGGCATCCACACCGGCGACTCGATCACGGTGGCGCCGGCACAGACGCTGAGCGACAAGGAATACCAGCTGCTGCGCAACGCCAGCATCGCGATCCTGCGCGAGATCGGCGTCGACACCGGCGGCTCGAACGTGCAGTTCTCGATCAACCCGGTCGATGGCCGCATGGTCGTGATCGAGATGAACCCGCGCGTCAGCCGCTCGTCGGCGCTGGCCTCGAAGGCCACCGGCTTCCCGATCGCGAAGGTCGCCGCCAAGCTGGCGATCGGCTACACGCTCGATGAGTTGCGCAACGACATCACCGGCGGCGCGACGCCCGCCTCGTTCGAGCCGAGCATCGACTACGTCGTCACGAAGATCCCGCGCTTCGCGTTCGAGAAGTTCCCGGCCGCCGATTCGCGCCTGACGACGCAGATGAAATCGGTCGGCGAGGTGATGGCGATGGGCCGCACCTTCCAGGAGAGCTTCCAGAAGGCGCTGCGTGGCCTCGAGACCGGCATCGACGGGCTGACCGAGCGAAGCACCGACCGCGACGAGATCATTGCCGAGATCGGCGAGGCCGGCCCCGAGCGCATCCTGTACGTCGGCGATGCATTCCGCATCGGCATGAGCCTGCAGGAAGTATTCGAGGAGACCGCGATCGACCCGTGGTTCCTCGCGCAGATCCAGCAGCTGATCAAGTTCGAGCAGGCGCTCGCCGGCCGCACGGTCGCGAGCCTGTCGACCGAGGAACTGCGCTTCCTGAAGCAGAAGGGCTTCTCCGACCGGCGCCTGGCCAAGCTGCTGGGCACGCACCAGCACGAGGTGCGCGAGGCCCGCTGGGCGCAGAACGTGCGCCCGGTCTACAAGCGCGTGGACACCTGCGCCGCCGAGTTCTCGACGCAGACCGCGTACATGTACTCGACCTACGACGAGGAGTGCGAGGCCGAGCCGACCGACCGCAAGAAGATCATGGTGCTGGGCGGTGGCCCGAACCGCATCGGCCAGGGCATCGAGTTCGACTACTGCTGCGTGCATGCCGCGCTCGCGATGCGCGAGGATGGCTACGAGACCATCATGGTCAACTGCAATCCCGAGACCGTGTCGACCGACTACGACACGTCCGACCGCCTGTACTTCGAGCCAGTGACGCTGGAAGACGTGCTGGAGATCGTCGCGAAGGAAAAGCCGGTCGGCGTGATCGTGCAGTACGGCGGCCAGACGCCGCTGAAGCTGGCGCTCGACCTCGAGCGCGCCGGCGTGCCGATCGTCGGCACCTCGCCCGACAGCATCGACATCGCCGAAGACCGCGAGCGCTTCCAGAAGCTGCTGCACGAGCTCGGCCTGAAGCAGCCGCCGAACCGCACCGCGCGCACCGAAGAAGCCGCGAAGACGCTGGCCGCCGAGATCGGCTACCCGCTGGTGGTGCGCCCGAGCTATGTGCTGGGCGGCCGCGCGATGGAAATCGTGCACGGCGAGAAGGACCTCGAGCGCTACATGCGCGAAGCGGTGAAGGTGTCGGAAAAGTCGCCGGTGCTGCTCGACCGCTTCCTCGACGACGCGATCGAGGTCGACGTCGACTGCATCAGCGACGGCGACGAGGTGATGATCGGCGGCATCATGGAGCACGTCGAGCAGGCGGGCATCCACTCGGGCGACTCGGCCTGCTCGCTGCCGCCGTACTCGCTGCCGAAGAGCCTGCAGGACGAACTGCGCCGCCAGACGGTGCTGATGGCCAAGGCGCTGAAGGTCAAGGGCCTGATGAACACGCAGTTCGCGATCCAGGGCGAGGGCGCCGATGCGGTCGTCTACGTGCTCGAGGTCAACCCGCGTGCGTCGCGCACGGTGCCGTTCGTCTCGAAGGCCACCGGCCAGCCGCTCGCGAAGATCGCGGCGCGCTGCATGGTCGGCCAGAAGCTGTCGAGCCAGAAGGATCGCCACGGCAAGCTGCCGCGCGAGGTGATCCCGCCGTACTTCTCGGTGAAGGAAGCGGTGTTCCCGTTCAACAAGTTCCCCGGCGTCGACCCGATCCTCGGCCCGGAGATGCGCTCCACCGGCGAGGTGATGGGTGCGGGCCGCACCTTCGGCGAGGCCATGCTGAAGAGCCAGCTCGGCGCCGGCTCGCGGCTGCCCGACCGCGGCACCGTCTGCATCACCGTGAAGAACGGCGACAAGGCGCGTGCGGTGGTGGTGGCGCGCGACCTGCACCAGCTCGGCTTCCAGGTCGTTGCGACCAAGGGCACGGCCGCGGCCATCGCCGAAGGCGGCGTGCCGGTGAAGGCGGTCAACAAGGTCAAGGACGGCCGCCCCCACATCGTCGACATGGTGAAGGCCGGCGAGATCCAGCTGGTGTTCACGACGGTCGACGAGACGCGCACGGCGATCGCCGATTCGCGCCACATCCGCCAGGCGGCGCTGGCCAACCGGGTGACCTACTACACCAGCATGGCCGGCTGCGAAGCCGCGGTCGAAGGCATGAAGCACCAGGACGATCTGGTCGTGCTTTCCCTGCAAGAGCTGCACCGCGAACTGCACTAAACTTTCTGCAACACATCGGCCGCCGCCGGGCCTCCCGCGAGGGAGAGGGCGGCGGCTTCATTTTTGCCTTCAGGGTTCCACCATGACGACCATCCCCATCACCGTGCGCGGTGCCGAAAAACTCAAGGAGGAACTGCACCGGCTGAAGACGGTGGAGCGCCACGCGATCATCCAGGCCATCGCCGAAGCACGCGCGCAGGGCGACCTGTCGGAGAACGCCGAGTACGAGGCCGCCAAGGACAAGCAGGGTTTCATCGAAGGCCGCATCCTCGAGGTCGAAAGCAAGCTGGCCGCGGCACAGATCATCGACCCGAAGGCGCTGAATGCCGAGGGGCGCGTGGTGTTCGGCGCCACCGTCGAGCTCGAGGACGAGAAGACCGGCAATCCCGTCACGTATCAGATCGTCGGCGAGGATGAAGCCGACCTGAAGGAAGGCCGCATCTCGATCGGCTCCCCGATCGCGCGTGCGTTGATCGGCAAGGTGGCTGGCGACGTGGCCGAGGTGCAGGCGCCGGGCGGCGTCAAGAGCTACGAGATTGTCGAAGTCCGCTACGTCTGACGTGATGACGCCCCAGAAGCTGCAGCGCGCAGCGGGATTCCTGACCGGCCTGTGGGCCGGCGTCCTGCTGGGCGTGGGCTTGATCGGCGCGCCGGCCGGCTTCGCCAGCACGTTTCCCGAGACGGCCGGGCGCATCGCCGGCCGCATGTTCATGCAGGAGGCCTACCTGAGCCTCGGCCTGAGCGTGCTGCTGCTGATGCTGCGCCGCATCTGGCAGATGACGGAGACGCGGCGCAGCGTGCTGGGTGCCGATGCGCTGATGCTGCTGGCCGTCGCCTTCTGCACCGTGCTCGGGTATTTCGGCCTGCAGCCGGTGATGGCAGCCGCGCGGGCGGGGCAGGGCGGCCTGTCCTTCGGCGCGCTGCACGGCATCTCGATGGGCCTGTATGGCGTCAAGACGCTGTTGTTGCTGGTGCTGGCCTGGCGGCTGAACGCGGCCAAGCCGGCCTGAAGGGCTCAGTCGGCGGCCGACTTCTTCAGGCTCGTGATGCGCTTCTTGGCGCGCTTGATCTCGCCGCCGGCGGCGACCCGCTGGTTGCCCAGCACCTTGAGCTTCTTGACCTGCGGGCGGTGGTTGCCGCTCTTCGAGAATTTCAGGATCTTGACGGTGCGCGGCCCCGGCATGCGGTCTTCGCGCTCGGCCTTTTCCTTCGGGGGGATCGGGCGCCACAGCACCAGCAGCTTGCCGATGTGCTGGATCGGGGCGGCGTTCAGCTGGTCGCTGAGCTGCGCAAGGATGGCCTCGCGGGTGTCGCGCTCGTCGGAGAAGACGCGGATCTTGATCAGTCCGTGGGCATTGAGCGCGGCATCGGCTTCCTTGATCACGGCAGGGGTCAGGCCGTCACCACCGATCAGGACGACCGGGTTCAGGTGGTGGGCTTCAGCGCGCTTGTCCTTGCGCTGGGCGGGATTCAGTTCGATGGCAGGCATGTCGGTATTATCGGTTGCAGTGAGCGTAAGCCAATGAAAATCAAGACAAAAAGCAAGAAAGTCAACAAGGCGTGGCTGCACGACCACCTCAACGACACCTACGTGAAGCTGGCCCAGAAAGAGGGCTATCGCGCCCGTGCGGCTTACAAGCTGAAGGAGATCGACGAGGAGCTCAAGCTGATCCGCCCGGGCCAGCTGGTGGTCGACCTGGGCGCCGCGCCGGGGGCCTGGAGCCAGTACGTGCGCCGCAAGTTCGCCCCGAAGGAGGTCGGCGGCCTCGGGGGCGCCGCCGCCGGCGAACTGAACGGCACCATCATCGCGCTCGACATCCTGCCGATCGAGCCGATCGAAGGCGTCGTCTTCTTCCAGGGCGATTTTCGCGAGGATGCGGTGCTGGCGCAGTTGCACGAGCTGGTGGCCGGCCGGCCGGTCGACGTGGTGATTTCCGACATGGCGCCCAACCTGTCGGGCATCGACAGTTCCGATGCGGCCCGCATGGAGCACCTGGTGGAATTGGCGGTCGAATTCGCGCAAAACCATCTGACGCCGAATGGCGCACTGGTCAGCAAGGTTTTCCATGGCAGCGGCCACAGCCAATTGGTCGAGATGTTCAAGAAAACCTTCCGGGTCGTGAAACCGATCAAACCGAAGGCTTCGCGCGACAAATCCTCCGAAACCTTCCTGGTTGGCATCGGTCTCAAGAATCCGGGGATTCAGGTCGATAAGCGTTCGTGAAACCGCATGGGTTGCGTGGACTAGAATCACCCCCAGATGCCGTGGATGCTGGGCACGTCCTGTGCTCGCGCTGAGGATTTATCGCAAGAAGGAGCCGCGGTGAACAATCAATGGTTCTCCAAAGTCGCTGTCTGGCTGGTGATCGCACTCGTGCTGTTCACCGTGTTCAAGCAGTTCGACAAGGGTGCAATGCAAGGCAGCCAGATCGGCTATTCCGACTTCCTGGAGGAAGTGCGCAGCAAGCGGATCAAGAGCGTCCAACTGCAGGAAGGACCCTCCGGAACCGAGATCAAGGCCAAGACCACCGACGACAAGGACCTGCGCACCACCGCAACCTTCCTCGATCGCGGCCTGGTTGGCGACCTGATCAACAACAACGTCAAGTTCGACGTCAAGCCCCGCGAGGAGCCGTCGATCCTGTTGAGCATCCTCGGCTCATGGGGCCCGATGCTGCTGCTGATCGGCGTGTGGATCTACTTCATGCGCCAGATGCAGGGCGGCGGCAAGGGCGGCGCGTTCAGCTTCGGCAAGTCGAAGGCGCGCATGCTCGACGAGGCCAACAACACCACCACCTTCGCCGATGTCGCCGGTTGCGACGAGGCCAAGGAAGAGGTCAAGGAGCTGGTCGACTTCCTGAAGGACCCGCAGAAGTTCCAGAAGCTCGGTGGCCGCATTCCGCGCGGCGTGCTGCTGGTCGGCCCTCCGGGCACCGGCAAGACGCTGCTGGCCAAGGCGATCGCCGGCGAGGCGAAGGTGCCGTTCTTCAGCATCTCGGGCTCCGATTTCGTCGAGATGTTCGTCGGCGTCGGCGCGGCGCGCGTGCGCGACATGTTCGAGCAGGCCAAGAAGAGCGCGCCCTGCATCATCTTCGTCGATGAAATCGACGCGGTCGGCCGCCACCGCGGTGCCGGCCTCGGCGGCGGCAACGACGAGCGCGAGCAGACGCTGAACCAGATGCTGGTCGAGATGGACGGCTTCGAGACCAACCTCGGCGTGATCGTGATGGCGGCCACCAACCGGCCCGACATCCTCGACCCCGCGCTGCTGCGCCCGGGCCGCTTCGACCGCCAGGTCTACGTGACGCTGCCCGACATCCGCGGCCGCGAGCAGATCATCAACGTGCACATGCGCAAGGTGCCGGTCGGTGCCGACATCCGTGCCGACATCCTGGCGCGCGGCACCCCGGGCTTCTCGGGTGCCGACCTGGCCAACCTGGTCAACGAGGCGGCGCTGTTCGCAGCGCGCCGCAACGGCCGGGTCGTCGAGATGATCGACTTCGAGCGCGCCAAGGACAAGATCATGATGGGCGCCGAGCGCAAGTCGATGGTCATGGACGAGGAAGAGCGCCGCAACACCGCGTACCACGAGGCCGGTCACGCGCTGATCGGCCGCATGCTGCCCAAGCTCGACCCGGTGCACAAGGTCACGATCATCCCGCGCGGCCGTGCGCTGGGCGTGACGCTGTCGCTGCCCGAGAAGGACCGCTACAGCTACGACCGCGAGTACATGCTGAACACCATCAGCATGCTGTTCGGCGGCCGCATCGCCGAAGAAGTGTTCATGCACCAGATGACCACCGGCGCGTCGAACGACTTCGAGCGTGCCACCTCGATGGCGCGCGACATGGTCACCCGCTACGGCATGACCGACGAGCTGGGTCCGATGGTCTACGCCGAGAACGAGAGCGAGGTCTTCCTGGGCCGCTCGGTGACCAAGCAGGTCAACGTGTCCGAGCAGACGATGCAGAAGGTCGACGACGTGATCCGCCGCATCATCGACGAGCAGTACGCGATCGCCCGCAAGCTGATCGAGGACAACCAGGACAAGATGCACGCGATGGCGAAGGCGCTGCTCGAATGGGAAACCATCGACGCCGACCAGATCGACGACATCATGGGCGACCGCCCGCCGCGCCCGCCGAAGGACTGGAGTTCCAGTTCCGGCAAGCCGAGCGGCCCGACGCCGCCGGTCAAGCCGGACGGCGCACCGGCCGCGGCCTGAGCGTATCGATGCGGTTCAGACGACGGGGCTTCGGCCCCGTTTTTCATGGTTGAGCAGGAGGACCCTGCGATGCACTGGCAGACCACCCGCTTCTCGATCGACCTGACGCGCCCGCGCGTGATGGGCATCGTCAACATCACGCCCGATTCGTTCTCCGACGGTGGGCAGCATGCGAGCACGAAGGCCGCGCTGGCGCACTGCGAGCAGCTGTTGAAGGACGGTGCCGACATCCTCGACCTCGGTGCCGAATCGAGCCGGCCCGGCGCCGATGCGGTGCCGGTGGCCGACGAACTGGCGCGGCTGCTGCCGGTGCTGCGCGAGGCACTGCGGCTGCAGGTGCCGCTGTCGATCGACACCTACAAGACCGAGGTGATGCGCGCCGCGCTCGACCTGGGCGCCGACATCGTCAACGACATCTTCGCGCTGCAGGCACCGGGTGCCGAGGCAGTGGTGGCTGCGCACCCCCGCTGCGGCATCTGCCTGATGCACGCCCAGGGCGAGCCGAAATCGATGCAGGTGGCGCCGCGCTATGACGATGTGGTCGCCGAGGTGCGCGATTTCCTCGCCGGCCGTGGTGCCGCGCTGGCGCAGCGCGGGGTTGCCGCCGAGCGCATCGTGATCGATCCGGGCATCGGCTTCGGCAAGACCGTCGCGCACAACTTCGCGTTGCTGGCGCGCCAGCAGGAGCTGCTGCAGCTCGGCTACCCGCTGCTGGCGGGCTGGTCGCGCAAGAGCAGCCTGGGGGCGATCACCGGGCGGCCGGTCGGCGAGCGGCTGGTCGCGAGCGTGGCGGCAGCGCTGGCGGCCGTCCAGAACGGTGCGCGCGTGTTGCGGGTCCACGACGTCACCCCCACAGTGGACGCCCTCAAGGTGTGGGGTGCCGCCGGGCTGATCGATGGCGGCGGCCGCTAGTTGCCGCAAAATCCCGTCCTCACAGATCCTGGGCGTGGAGACAAGCGCATGAGCAGAACCTATTTCGGCACCGACGGCATCCGCGGAACCGTCGGCCAATCGCCGATCACCCCCGATTTCATGCTGCGCCTCGGCCATGCCGTCGGCCGGGTGTTGAAGGCCGACATTGCCAAGCCGACGGTGCTGATCGGCAAGGACACGCGGATCTCCGGCTACATGATCGAATCGGCCCTCGAAGCCGGCTTCGCGTCGGCCGGCGTCGACGTGCTGCTCACCGGCCCGCTGCCGACCCCGGGCGTGGCGTATCTCACGCGCGCGCTGCGGCTGGACCTCGGTGTCGTGATCAGCGCCTCGCACAACGCCTACCCCGACAACGGCATCAAGTTCTTCTCGGCACGTGGCGAGAAGCTGCCCGACGAGTGGGAGCAGCGCGTCGAGGCGGCGCTGGAGGAGCCCGCGCAATGGGTCGACTCGGCCCAGCTCGGCAAGGCGCGCCGGCTCGAGGCGGCGCGCGGGCGCTACGTCGAGTTCTGCAAGAGCACCTTCAGCAACGACCTGTCGCTGAAGGGCCTGAAGATCGTCGTCGATGCGGCGCACGGGGCGGGCTACCAATCCGGGCCCGACGTGTTCCACGAACTGGGCGCCGAGGTCATCGCGATCGGCTGCAACCCCGACGGCCTCAACATCAACGCCGGCTTCGGTGCCACCGCGCCGGCCGCCCTGGTCAAGGCGGTGCGCGAGAACCAGGCGGACTATGGGGTCGCGCTCGATGGCGATGCCGACCGCCTGCAGCTGGTCGATGCCGACGGCCGCCTCTACAACGGCGACGAGCTGCTCTACGTGATGGTGGCCGACCGCCTGGCGCAGGGCCAGCGCGTGCCCGGGGCGGTGGGCACGCTGATGACCAACATGGCGGTCGAGGTGGCGCTGAAGGCGCAGGACATCGAGTTCGTGCGCGCCAAGGTCGGCGACCGCTACGTGCTCGAAGAGCTGGCCGCGCGCGGCTGGCTGCTGGGCGGGGAGGGCTCGGGCCACCTGCTGGCGCTCGACAAGCACACCACCGGCGACGGCATCGTCAGCGCGCTGCAGGTGCTGCAGGCGGTGAGCCGCAGCGGCAAGTCGCTGGCCCAGCTGGTCGAGGCGGTGACGCTGTTCCCGCAGGTGCTGGTGAACGTGCGGCTGAAGCCCGGGCAGGACTGGAAGTCCGCGCCGAAGCTGGCCGAGGCGCAGGCTGCCGTGCTGCGCGAGCTGGGCAACGACGGCCGCCTGCTGATCCGCCCATCCGGCACCGAACCGCTGGTGCGCGTGATGGTCGAGGCCCGCGACGCCGCGCAGGCCAAGGCCTGCGCCGAGCGCCTGGCGGATACCTTGCGCGCCTGAGGCTTACTTCGCGGCCGGAATGAACACGCGGTCGACGATCTGAACGACGCCGTTGCTGGCCTTCAGGTCGGCCTGCGTCACGACGGCGTCCTCGACCGTCACGAACGTGCCGGATTTCGACAGCGCGAGGTTGCCGCCCTGCAGCGTCTTGGCCGGGCCGTTCTTGATGTCGGCCGAGGTCAGCTGGCCGGGCACCACGTGGTAGTTCAGCAGGGCGACCAGCGCAGCCTTGTCCTTGGCCAGGTTTTCCATCGTCTTCGCCGGCACGGCCTTGAACGCGTCGTTGCTCGGCGCGAACACGGTGTACGGGCCGGGGCCGCTCAGCGTGGCGGCGAGGCCGGCGTCGCCGATCAGCTTGTTCAGCGTCGACAGCTCGGGCGTCGTCGCGGCGACTTCGGCGACGGTCTTCGGGGCCGGGGTGGTGGCACAGCCGGCGGCCAGCAGGGTCAGCGCGGAGGTGGCGGCGATCAGCCAGGTTCTCTTGTTCATCGAAGGGGTCCTTCAGGGGTTGGGATGGCTGGCGGGCAGCATATGGATCGCATGTGACAGGGCCGTGAATCCTTCATGACAACCCGGTTTGCCGGGCGTCAGCGCCAATTTCGCGGCTGCCGGCCAGGCTGGATGACAGCGGTGTCACCGCCTTGTCACACAGGACTTTTACAGTCCCGGGCATTCCTCCAGCCAGTACCTGAAAGGTGCGCCCCATGAACCTCAAGTCGTTCCGGTCCGTTGCCACCCTGGTGGCTGTCAGCGCGGTGTCGTCGATCGCCTTCGCTCAAGACATCACCGGCGCCGGTGCCACGTTCCCGGCTCCGCTGTACGCCAAGTGGGCCGAGGCCTACAACAAGGCCAGCGGCGCCCGCATCAACTACCAATCGGTCGGCTCGGGCGCAGGCCTGAAGCAGATCCGCTCGAAGACCGTCGACTTCGGCGCCTCCGACATGCCGCTGAAGGACGACGAGCTCGCCAAGGACGGCCTGGTGCAGTTCCCCACCGTGATCGGCGGCGTCGTGCCGGTCGTCAACATCAAGGGCATCCAGCCCGGCCAGATCAAGCTGACCGGTCAGGCGCTCGGCGACATCTACCTCGGCAAGGTCACCAAGTGGAACGACCCGTCGCTGGCCGCGCTGAACCCCGGCGTGCCGCTGCCGGACGCCGCGATCTCGGTGGTGCGCCGCGCCGACGGCTCGGGCACCAGCTTCATCTTCACGAACTACCTGTCGAAGGTGAACGCCGAGTGGAAGGACAAGGTCGGTGAGGGCACCGCCGTCAACTGGCCGACCGGCGCAGGCGGCAAGGGCAACGAAGGCGTCTCGTCGTACGTGCAGCGCCTGCCGAACTCGATCGGCTACGTCGAGTACGCCTACGCGAAGCAGAACAAGATGTCGTACGTGCAGCTGAAGAACAAGGACGGCAACTTCGTGTCGCCGGACGACGTGAACTTCAAGGCCGCCGCGGCCGGTGCCGACTGGAGCAAGACCTTCTACCAGGTGCTGACCGAGCAGGCCGGCAAGGATGCCTGGCCGCTGACCGGCGCGACCTTCATCATGATGCAGAAGTCGCAGGACAAGCCGGTGCAGGCCACCAACTCGCTGAAGTTCTTCGACTGGGCCTACGCCAACGGCGACAAGATGGCTGCCGATCTCGAATACGTCTCGCTGCCCGACGCGGTGAAGGCGCTGGTCCGCAAGCAATGGGGCGAGATCAAGGACGCTTCGGGCAAGGCCGTCGCGGTCAAGTAATTCCCGCTGCTCACTCACGGCGGCGAGCACCTCCGGGTCTCGCCGCCCTCGCCTGGATGGAGGAAACGTGGCCGCTACACTCCCCGCATCGCACTACAACAAAGACGAGATGCAACGCTCCGATCCCCTGGGGCAGCCGCCCTCGGCCCGCCGTTCTGCACCGTGGGCCGACACGGTCTTCTCGCTGCTGGCGCACGGCGCCGCCATTCTCACGCTGCTGCTGCTCGCCGGCATCATCGTCTCGCTGGTGATCGGCGCCGCGCCGGCCATCCGCGAGTACGGCCTGAGCTTCCTGTGGCGCAGCGAATGGGATCCGGTGAAGGATCAGTACGGCGGCCTCGTGATGATCTACGGCACGCTCGCCACCTCGGCGATCGCGCTGCTGATCGCGGTGCCGGTGAGCTTCGGCATCGCGCTGTTCCTGACCGAGCTGTCGCCGAACTGGCTGCGCCGCCCGCTGGGCGTCGCGATCGAGTTGCTGGCCGCGGTGCCGTCGATCGTCTACGGCATGTGGGGCCTGCTGGTGTTCAGCCCGGTGCTGTCGGAGTACGTGCAGCAGCCGCTGCAGCGCGTGCTCGGCGACGTGCCGTTCTTCAAGGGCCTGGTCTCGGGCGCGCCGGTGGGCATCGGCATCCTGTCGGCCGGCATCATCCTCGCGATCATGATCATCCCGTTCATCGCCGCGGTGATGCGCGACGTGTTCGAGGTCACGCCGGCGATGCTGAAGGAATCGGCCTACGGGCTCGGCTCCTCCACCTGGGAGGTGGTCTTCCGCGTCGTGCTGCCGTACACCAAGAYCGGCGTCATCGGCGGCATCATGCTGGGGCTGGGCCGCGCGCTCGGCGAGACGATGGCGGTCACCTTCGTGATCGGCAACGCGAACCAGCTGAACGGGCCGTCGCTGTTCGAAGCCGCCAACAGCATCACCTCGGTGCTGGCCAACGAATTCGCCGAGGCGAGCGAGGGCCTGCACCAGGCCTCGCTGCTGTACCTCGCGCTGGTGCTGTTCTTCATCACCTTCGTGGTGCTGTCGATGTCCAAGCTGCTGCTCGCGCAGCTCAAGAAGGGTGAAGGGGGCCGCTCATGAGCGCCGTGATCGATGCCGGCCGCCTGGCCAAGGCGCGCAGCCGCCGCCGTATCAACGCGGTGGCCCTCACCCTGTCGATGGCCGCGATGGCCTTCGGCCTGTTCTGGCTGATCTGGATCCTGATCGAGACCTTCCGGCTCGGCGTCGGTGGCCTCACCTGGACGGTGCTGACCGAGATGACGCCGGCCCCGCAGGCCGAGATCGGCGGCCTCGCCAATGCGATCTACGGCTCGATGCTGATGGTGTCGCTGGCCACGCTGGTTGGTACGCCGATCGGCGTGCTCGCGGGCATCTACCTGGCCGAGTACGGACAGAAGACCTGGCTGGGTAGCGCCACGCGCTTCATCAACGACATCCTGCTGTCGGCGCCGTCGATCGTGATCGGCCTGTTCATCTACGCGGTGATCGTCGCGCGCTTCAAGACCTACTCCGGCTATGCCGGCGTGCTGGCCCTGGCGCTGATCGTGATCCCGGTCGTGATCCGCACCACCGAGAACATGCTGTCGCTGATCCCGCATGCGCTGCGCGAGGCGGCCTATGCGCTCGGCACGCCGAAGTGGAAGGTGATCTCCAGCGTCACGCTGAAGGCGGCCCGCGCCGGCGTGATGACCGGCGTGCTGCTCGCCTTCGCCCGCATCGCCGGCGAGACCGCGCCGCTGCTGTTCAYCGCGCTGTCGAACCAGTTCTGGTCGAGCAACCTGTCGGGGCCGATGGCCAACCTGCCGGTCACGATCTTCAAGTTCGCGATGAGCCCGTACGAGAACTGGCAGAAGCTCGCCTGGGCCGGCGTGTTCCTGATCACCCTCGGCGTGCTCGCGCTGAACATCTTTGCCCGTGTGGTCTTCCGCAACAAGCACTAGAGAACCAGAAAGAACGACATGGACGTCAAAGTCGAACTCCCGGTGACCGAGAAGGCCAAGATCTCGGTGCGCAACCTGAACTTCTATTACGGCAGCTTCCATGCGCTGAAGCGCATCAACCTCGACATCCCCGAGAAGAAGGTCACCGCCTTCATCGGCCCGTCGGGCTGCGGCAAGTCGACGCTGCTGCGCACCTTCAACCGCATGTTCGAGCTCTACCCCGAGCAGCGCGCCGAAGGCGAGATCCTGGTCGACGGCGAGAACGTGCTGAAGAGCAAGCAGGACGTCTCGCTGGTGCGCGCCAAGATCGGCATGGTGTTCCAGAAGCCGACGCCGTTCCCGATGTCGATCTACGACAACATCGCGTTCGGCGTGAAGCTGTTCGAGACCCTGCCGCGCGTCGAGATGGACGAGCGCGTCGAATGGGCGCTCAAGAAGGCCGCGCTGTGGAACGAGGTGAAGGACAAGCTGGCGCAGAGCGGCTCCGGCCTCTCCGGCGGCCAGCAGCAGCGGCTGTGCATCGCGCGCGGCATCGCGATCAAGCCCGAGGTGCTGCTGCTCGACGAGCCGTGCTCGGCGCTCGACCCGATCTCCACCGGCAAGATCGAGGAGCTGATCCACGAGCTGAAGAACGACTACACCGTCGTCATCGTCACGCACAACATGCAGCAGGCGGCGCGTTGCTCCGACTACACCGCTTACATGTACCTCRGCGACCTGATCGAGTTCGGCGTCACGTCGGACCTGTTCATGAAGCCGAAGAAGAAAGACACTGAAGACTACATCACCGGCCGGTTCGGTTGAGCGGAGGAAGCACCATGACGGACAAGCACCTTTCCACCCAGTTCGACACCGAACTCAGCGGCATCTCGACGCGCGTGCTCGAGATGGGCGGCCTGGTCGAGTCGCAGGTCGCGCAGGCGGTCTACGCGCTGACCAACTTCAGCGGCGACATCGCGAGCGACGTGCTGCGCAACGAAGAGCGCGTCAACGCGATGGAGATGGAGATCGACCGCGACCTGTCGAGCATCATCGCCCGGCGCCAGCCGACGGCGCGCGACCTGCGCCTGCTGATCGCGATCTCGAAGACCATCGCCAACCTGGAGCGCGTCGGCGACGAGGCGGCCCGCATCGCGCGCACCGTGCAGCGGCTGATCAACACCGGCGTGTCGAGCCGGCTGCGCCTGCCGGTCAACGACCTGGCCTTCGAGGCCGAGCTGGCGGTGGCCCAGCTGCGCAAGGCGCTTGACGCCTTCGCGCGGCTCGACACCGCGAAGGCCCTCGAGGTGCTGAAGCAGGACGACCAGATCGACCAGGAATTCGACGGCCTGATGCGCAAGCTCATCACCTACATGATGGAAGACCCGCGCACCATCTCGTCGAGCATCGACCTGGTGTTCGTCGCCAAGGCGATCGAGCGCGTGGGCGACCATGCGAAGAACCTCGCCGAGGTCATCATCTACGTGGTGATGGGCACCGACGTGCGCCACAACTCGCTCGAGAACGTCGAGTCGATGGTGCGATGACGCGAACTGCTGCAAAGGGGATCCAACGATGAGCCAGGTGCTGGTGGTCGAAGACGAATCGGCAATCGCCGAGCTGATGTCCATCAACCTGCGCCATGCGGGCTACGAGGTGGTGGTGGCGGCGACGGCCGACGAGGCGCTGGTGCAGGTCGACCGCGTGCTGCCCGACCTGGTGGTGCTCGACTGGATGCTGCCCGGCGAATCCGGCATCACGCTCGCGAAGCGCTGGCGCTCGCAACCGCGCACCCGCGAGCTGCCGATCATCATGCTGACCGCGCGCGCCGCCGAATCCGACAAGATCTCGGGCCTGGACGCCGGTGCCGACGACTACCTGACCAAGCCGTTCTCGACGCACGAGCTGATGGCGCGCATCCGTGCGGTGCTGCGCCGCAAGGCGCCCGAGGCGCTCGACTCGGCGGTCGAGGTCGGCCCGCTGAAGCTCGACCCGGCGACGCGCCGCGTCTCGCGCGAAGGCCATGAGGTTCGCGTCGGCCCGACCGAGTTCCGCCTGCTGCATTTCTTCATGACGCACCCGGAGCGCGTGCACAGCCGCTCGCAGCTGCTCGACCGCGTCTGGGGCGACCATGTCTTCATCGAGGAGCGCACGGTCGACGTGCACGTCAAGCGCCTGCGCGAGGCGCTGAACCCGGTCAACTGCTCGCAGATGATCGAGACCGTCCGCGGCGCGGGCTACCGGCTGACGCAGCAGGTGCAGTCGCAGTCGCTGTCGGCCTGAGCCTGCCTGCCCTCGGCCTGACACGGACCTGATGCGATGAACTGGCTGCTGCCGCGCTTCCTGGCCGGCGTCCTCGCGATGGCGGTCGGTGGCGGGCTCGGCCATGTGCTGGGCGAGATGGTGCATGCGCCGCTGGTCGGCCTGTGGCTCGGCACGCTGCTCGGTGCGAGCGCGGTCGCGCTGATCGACGCGGTGCGCGGCTACCGGCTGATGCGCTGGCTCAGCGGCTCGCTCGAGGGCTCGGCCCCGCGCGACACCGGCTTCTGGGGCGAGATGGGCTACCGCATCGAGCGCGCCGTGGTGGCGCGCGACCGCACGGTGAGCCGCGAGCAGGGGCGCCTGGCGCATTTCCTGTCGGCCATCGAGGCCTCGCCGAACGGCGTGCTGCTGCTCGACGAGAACGACCAGATCGAATGGTGCAACTCGGTGGCGGCCGACCACTTCGGGCTCGACCCGGTGCGCGACAAGCGCCAGCGCGTGACCAACCTCGTGCGTGCGCCGGTCTTCGTCAGCTACCTGCAGGCCGGCGCCTTCGACCAGGCGGTGACGGTGCCCGACCTGCGCAGCCGCGGCACGCTGTCGGTCTACATCCGGCCCTACGGCGACGGCCTGAAGCTGGTGCTGTCGCTCGACATCACCGAGCGCGAGCGCTCCGAGGGCATGCGGCGCGATTTCGTCGCCAACGTCTCGCACGAGATCCGCACGCCGCTGACGGTGCTGTCGGGCTTCATCGAGACCATGAGCAACCTGCCGCTGACCGAGGTCGAGCGCCGCCGCGTGCTGACGCTGATGGGGCAGCAGACGCAGCGCATGCAGACGCTGGTGGCCGACCTGCTGACGCTCGCGCAGCTCGAAGGCAGCCCGCGCCCGCCGAGCGACCGCTGGGTGGCCGTCAGCAAGCTGTTCGGCCAGGCGCAGGCCGATGCGAGCGCGCTGTCGATGGGGCGCCACCAGCTGAGCTTCTCCGGCGCCGATGCGGCGCAACTCGCTGGCAGCGAAAGCGAGCTGATGAGCGCGGTCGGCAACCTGGTGACGAATGCGGTGCGCTACACGCCGGAAGGCGGGCGCATCACGGTGAACTGGCGGGTGCGCGAGGATGGTGCCGGCGAGGTGGCGGTCAGCGACACCGGCCCGGGCATCGCGCGCGAGCACCTGCCGCGGCTGACCGAGCGCTTCTACCGCGTCGACGGCAGCCGCTCGCGCGACACCGGCGGCACCGGGCTCGGGCTGTCGATCGTCAAGCACGTGGTGCAGCGGCACGGCGGCGAGCTCGACATCCACAGCGAGATCGGCAAGGGCTCGCGCTTCTGCCTGGTGCTGCCGGCGGCGCGGGTGCGCTTCCTGGAGCCGGCGCCGGATCCTCGCCGAAGCGTGCCGCAGGTTCAAGACTCGTAGCCCGGATGCCAATCCGGGTGCGGCTTTTCCCGGAATGTCTTCCGGGCTACGGTCCGCGGCGGTAGACCGCGGCCACCTCGTCGCTGTCCGAGGGGCGCAACTCCCGCGTGACCAGCTGCCAGCCCTGCGGGGCCGGCGCCTGGCGGCGCAAGGTCTCCATCACGATCAGGAACTCGCACAGCGTGCGGTCGGGTGCCTGCGTCGCGTCGACGCGGTAGCCGCCGAAGTACTCCAGCGCCACCAGCTGCGCGCGGCTGAGGCCGGGCGCTGCGATGCACACGTCGCTCGGCACATGGCGCGCGATGCGCGTCACCAGCGGGCGGTAGCTGCGCGCGTAGTCGAAGAGCGGCAGCCCGAGCGTCATCAGCAGCGACCAGCACAGCGCGACGCCGCTGGCCGGCAGCACCAGGCTCTTCCACAGCGGATGGCGGTGCCGCCCGGTGCGCCACTTCACCAGCCACAGCCAGGCCAGCGTGGCCGCGATGGCCGTCAGCAGCGCCAGCAGCGAGAAGTTCGGGATGAAGCCCGGCGCCAGCCGCGCGACGTTGGCCGCCGGCTTGGCCGGCACGCCGGTGTAGACCGACGCATAGACGACCCAGATCGCGAGCGCCCAGACGCTGAAGAAGAACACCGAGAACCAGTCCATCGCGGCCGAGGTGCCGCGGTGCAGCGTCGGCAGCGCGAACGCCGCCAGCACCGCGAGCGGCGGCAGGCCGAGCATCAGCGCGCGGTCGGAGCCGCCCATCGCGAGGCAGGCGATCACGCTCACGAGCACGCAGCCGAGCGGCGCGGTGATGTGCCGGTTCAGCCACTGCGCGCGCCAGCGCCACAGCGTCCAGAACGCGAGCAGCCAGCCCGGCCACATGAACCAGACGAAGAGCTTGCCCAGGCTCACGAAATCGCTCGCCTCGACGTAGCCATCGAGCCGCCAGGCCCAGGCGCCGAGCAGGGTCGCGACCAGCAGCCCCAGCACGCCGCCGGCGGCGATCCACAGCGTGAAGCGGCGTGCCGGCTCGTAGCTCGAGCGGCCACAGACGATGCCGCCGGTGACGGCGAGCAGCGCCCCGATCATCGGCGCCCCGCTGGCTGCGAGCGCCGGC
>NZ_JBFUGW010000122.1:0-18830 GCF_056402735.1 Rhizobacter sp. P3_C12 | reverse complement strand
GCCGATGCGGCCGGCGCCGAGGGCGCGGCAGCCGCCACGGGCGGCAGCGCCGTCGCGGTCGGCGCGCTGCGCAGCCGCGAAGACGTGAGCCGCACGCTCGACCGCGTCTGCGAATGGATCGAACGCAACGAACCCAGCAACCCGGCACCGCTGCTGATCCGCCGCGCGCAGCGGCTGATGGGCAAGAATTTCATGGACATCATCCGCGACCTCGCGTCCGACGGCCTCGGCCAGGTCGAACGCATCGCCGGCAGTCCCGACCAGTGACCCAGGTCAACAGGCCCTAATCCACCGAACCCGCCCCAGAGGAGTCCACCATGGCCACCAGCAGTCAGAAATTCATCGCCCGCAACCGCGCGCCGCGCGTCCAGATCGAATACGACGTGGAGCTCTACGGCGCCGAGAAGAAGGTGCAGCTGCCCTTCGTGATGGGCGTGCTGTCCGACCTGTCGGGCAAGCCGGCCGACCCGCTCGCGCCGGTGGCCGACCGCAAGTTCCTCGAGTTCGATGTCGACAACTTCGACAGCCGCATGAAATCGATGAAGCCGCGCGTCGCGTTCCAGGTGCCCAACACGCTGACCGGCGAAGGCAACGTCAGCGTCGACCTCACCTTCAACAGCATGGACGACTTCTCGCCGGCCGCCGTGGCGCGCAACAACGACGCGCTGCGCAGGCTGCTCGAGGCCCGCCAGCAGCTGTCGAACCTGATCACCTACATGGACGGCAAGAGCGGCGCCGAGGAATTGCTGGCCAAGGTGATGGCCGACCCGGCACTGCTGAACAGCCTGGCCGGGGCCAAGAAGGCCGACGAGCCGAAGGCCGAGTAAGCGCGCAGCGACACAGGAGAAAGACATGGCAGAAGCACAGAATCAATCCTCCGCGCTGCAGGGCGTCGAATTCCAGGGCGGCGATTTCGCGAGCCTGCTGAACAAGGAATTCAAGCCGAAGAGCGAAGAGGCGAAATCGGCGGTCGAGACCGCGATCCTCACGCTCGCGCAGCAGGCGCTGTCGCAGACCAAGCTGATCGGCACCGATGTCGTCAACTCGATCGAGGCGATGATCGCCGAGCTCGACAAGAAGCTCAGCGAGCAGATCAACCTGATCATGCACCACCCCGAGTTCCAGCAACTCGAGAGCGCATGGCGCGGGCTGCACCACCTCGTCAACAACACCGAGAGCGACGAGCAGCTGAAGATCCGCGTGATGAACATCAGCAAGAACGAGCTCGGCAAGACGCTCAAGCGCTACAAGGGCACGGCCTGGGACCAGAGCCCGATCTTCAAGCGCGTCTATGAGGAAGAGTTCGGCCAGTTCGGCGGCGAGCCGTTCGGCTGCCTGGTCGGCGACTACTACTTCGGCCAGACCCCGCCCGATGTCGAGCTGCTGGGCGAGATGGCCAAGGTGTCGGCCTCGGCCCACACCCCGTTCATCGCCGCGGCCGACCCGAGCCTGATGCAGATGGGCTCGTGGCAGGAGCTGGCGAACCCGCGCGACCTGAGCAAGATCTTCACGACGCCGGAATACGCCGCGTGGCGCTCGCTGCGCGAGTCGGACGACGCCCGCTACATCGGCCTCGCGATGCCGCGCTTCCTGGCGCGCATCCCGTACGGCGCGAAGACCAACCCGGTCGAGGCGTTCAACTTCGAGGAAGACACCGGCAGCGCCGACCACACCAAGTACACCTGGGCGAACTCGGCGTACGCGATGGCGGTCAACATCAACCGCTCGTTCAAGCAGTATGGCTGGTGCTCGCGCATCCGCGGCATCGAATCCGGCGGCGCGGTCGAGGGCCTGCCCACGCACACCTTCCCGACCGATGACGGCGGCGTCGACATGAAGTGCCCGACCGAGATCGCGATCAGCGACCGGCGCGAGGCCGAACTCGCACGCAACGGCTTCATGCCGCTGGTGCACCGCAAGAACTCCGACTTCGCGRCCTTCATCGGCGCGCAGTCGCTGCAGAAGCCGGCCGAGTACGACGACCCGGACGCCTCGGCCAACGCCAACCTGGCGGCCCGCCTGCCGTACCTGTTCGCGACCTGCCGCTTCGCGCACTACCTGAAGTGCATCGTGCGCGACAAGGTGGGCTCGTTCAAGGAGCGCGACGAAGTGCAGCGCTGGCTGCAGGACTGGATCATGAACTACGTGGACGGGGATCCCGCCCACTCGTCCGAAGACACCAAGGCGCGCCGCCCGCTGGCGGCCGCCGAGGTGGTGGTGGAAGACGTCGAAGGCAACCCGGGCTACTACAGCTCGAAGTTCTTCCTGCGCCCCCACTACCAGCTGGAAGGTCTGACAGTGTCTCTGCGCCTGGTGTCGAAGCTGCCCTCACAGAAGGCGGCCTGATCCAGGTACAGGAAAGCGTGGCCGGCGTGGAACCTCCCACGGCGCGCCGCGCGCATCGCAGCCCGGGAGGTTCAGCTTGCCGGGAACGAAACAGAAACGCCGGGCGCACGACGGAATACCCAGACGTCGTGGCACCCCTCCCCGGCATCCCACAAGCGGGTCAACTCAGTTGAAGGAGAAGCATCATGGCTGTAGACATGTTCATCAAGATCGGTGACATCAAGGGCGAGTCGAAGGACAGCTCGCACAAGGACGAGATCGACGTCCTGGCATGGAACTGGGGCTGCGCCCAGAGCGCCTCGTTCGGCAACGGCGCCGGCGGCGGTTCGGGCAAGGTCAGCATCCAGGACCTGTCGCTGACCAAGTACGTCGACGCTTCGTCGACCGCCCTGGCGATGGCCAGCTTCAAGGGCACGCACATCAAGCAGGCCGTGCTGACCGTGCGCAAGGCCGGCGACAAGCCGCTCGAGTACATCAAGATCACGCTCGAGAGCGTCATCGTGTCGTCGCTGTCCACCGGCGGCAGCGGCGGTGAAGACCGGCTGACGGAAAACATCAGCCTGAACTTCGCGAAGTTCAAGATGGAATACACCACGCAGTCGGACACCGGCGGCAAGGGTTCCACCAGCACTGTCGGCATCAACAAAGAGACGAACGAAGTCAAGTGATCGGTCGCAGGCTTCCTGCGCACGCCACGGATCGGCCTTCGGGCCGTTTCGTGGCGATCCCTTTTTGAAAACGCCAGCAAGGAAAGACCATGGGCAAGTCCGACATGTACCTGAAGGTCGAGGGCGCGGCGCAGGGCCCGATCAAGGGCGAATCGCGCGATGCCACGCACACCGACGAGATCGAGGTCATCGGCTGGAGCTGGGGCCTGGACGGCAATGCGACGGCCTTCGGCAGCGCGGCCGCCCGCACGACGATGCAGGAGCTGATCGTGCGCAAGCGCGTCGATTCGGCCAGCACCGGCCTGATGTCGGCGCTGCGCAGCAATGAAGTCATCAAGAAGGCGACGCTGTCGGTGCACAAGGCCGGCGGCGCCGCGTCGATCGCGTACCTGACGATCACCGTCGAGAAGGCGCGCATCCTGTCGCACCGGCTGCGCAACGAGACCGACGGCGCGCCGGAGCTGGTCGAGGAGTTCCGCATCGCCTTCTTCAAGGTGAAGGTCGAGTACCGCTCGCAAGACCTCGCCGGCGCCGCCAAGGGCGTCAACACCTTCGAGAACGAAGTGCAGGCAGGCTGAAATGACGCCCGTCCAAGCTGCGGAACTGGCCCTGAAAGAGGGCCGCACCGATGCCGCGCTGAAGAGCCTGCAGGATGGCGTGCGCGCCAAGCCGGCCGACCCGAAGCTGCGCGTCTTCCTGTTCCAGCTGCTGTGCGTGCTCGGCCAGTGGCCGCGCGCGATGACGCAGCTCGAGGTGTGCGGCGAGCTCGATGCCTCGACGCTGCCGATGGTCAACACCTACCGCGAGGCGCTGAAGTGCGAGACGCTGCGCGAGGCGGTGTTCGCCRGCAAGACCACGCCGATGGTGTTCGGCCGGCCGCAGGCCTGGGTGGCCTGGCTGGTCGAGGCGCTGATGGCCGATGCCCGCGGCGATGCGGCACTGGCCGCCAAGCTGCGCGCCGATGCCTTCGAGGCCGCGCCGCCGACGCCGGGCACGCTGAACGGCCAGCCGTTCGACTGGATCGCCGATGCCGATTCGCGGCTCGGCCCGGTGCTCGAGGCGCTGATCAACGGCCGCTACTGCTGGGTGCCGTTCAGCGCGCTGACGAAGATCACGATCGAGGAACCCGCCGACCTGCGCGACATGGTGTGGAGCGCCGCGCAGCTCGAGTTCACCAACGGCGGCCAGTCGGTGGCACTGATCCCGACCCGCTACCCCGGCACCGCCACCGAGGGCGATGCGCTGGCGCAGCTGGCGCGCCGCACCGAATGGCAGGCCTTGAACGACGAGCACTTCCGCGGCATCGGCCAGCGCGTGCTGGCGCTCGGCGAGCACGACAGCGACCTGCTGGCGGTGCGCGAGATCACGCTGGAACCGCTGCCGGTGCCGGACGACGAGCCGACGCCGGACGCCGCGGTTTGACACGACGCCATGGCCAACCATGAGGTCCGCGATCGCCTGCAGCCGGTCCTGCTCGACCGCCTGACCGACCTCAACCCGCATTCGCGCGTCGAGTCGGACGAGTCGCGCGTGATGAACAAGGCGCAGATCCGCGAGGCGGTGCTGCGCGACCTGTCGTGGCTGCTGAACGCCGTCAAGCCGATGCCGCGACTGTCGGAGCAATACCCGCTGGCCGGCGAATCGGTGGTCAACTTCGGGCTGCCACCGATGTCGGGCCAGCTCGCATCGCGCATCGACATCCCGCTGCTCGAACGCACGATCAAGCAAGCCATCCTGCGCTTCGAGCCGCGCGTGATGGAAGACTCGCTCGAGGTGAAGGCGATCGAGCCGTCCAGCGTGCTCGACACGCACAACGTCATCGAGTTCGAGATCCGCGGCTTCATGTGGGCCCAGCCGGTGCCGCTGGAACTGCTGCTGCGCACCCAGGTCGACCTGGAAGCCGGCCAGATCGAGGTGCGCGACGCCGCCAGCGGCTCCCTGAAACGCAAGACCTGAACGGCCGCCCTCGATGGATCCGAACCTGCTTCGCCTGTACAACGACGAACTCGGCCACCTGAAGGAGGTCGGTGCCGAGTTCGCGAAGGAATTCCCGAAGATCGCCGCCCGCCTGTCGATGGACGGCGTCGAGGTCACCGACCCGTATGTCGAACGCCTGCTGGAGGGCTTCGCCTTCCTCGCGGCGCGCGTGCAGCTGAAGATCGACGCCGAGCACCCGCGGCTGATCCAGCACCTGCTCGAGACCGTGTACCCCGGCTTCCTGTCGCCGATGCCGTCGACGATGATCGCGCGCATGCGGCCCGACCCGCTGGACCCGAACCTCGCGCGCGGCTTCACCGTCAAGCGCGGCAGCGCGCTGCACAGCGAGACGGTGCGCGGCCAGAACACGCGCTGCGAGTTCCGCACCGCGCACGACGTGACGCTGTGGCCGGTCGAGATCGACACGGTGCARTACTTCACCCACGCGCCCGACCTGCCGATCGCGCACCTGCCGCCGGCCCGCCAGGTGCGCGGCGGCCTGCGCATCCGGCTGAAGGCGAGCGCCGGGCTGAAGTTCAGCCAGCTGCCGATGGAGCGGCTGGATTTCTACATCAGCGCCGGCGACGACGTGGCCTTCCGGCTGCACGAGCTGGTGCTGGGCGCCAGCCTCGCGAGCTGGGTGCAGGGCGGTGCCTCGCGCTCGCCGAGCCAGGGCTATGCCGATGCGGCGTCGGTCGAGGCCGTCGGCTACGACGACGACCAGGCGCTGCTGCCCGAGACGCTGCGCGGCTTCAGCGGGCACCGCCTGCTGCAGGAGTACGCGGCGCTGCCGCAGCGCTTCCTGTTCTTCTCGGTCACCGACCTGGCGCGGCGGCTGGCGCGCGTCGACAGCAGCGAGTGCGAGATCGTGCTGCTGTTCGGCCGCGGCGAGCCGGCGCTCGAATCGCTGGTCGATGCCAACAGCCTCGCGCTGTACTGCACGCCGGCGATCAACCTGTTCCCGAAGCGGCTCGACCGCATCCAGCTCGGCCCGGGCAGCTGGGAGCACCATGCAGTGCCCGACCGCACGCGGCCGATGGACTACGAGGTCCACACGATCGAGAGCGTCACCGGCTTCGGCACCGGCCAGGTCGCCGAGCAGCGCTTCCTGCCGCTGTACGCCACCTTCCACGAGGAATCGCGCAACCACGGCGCGTTCTACACACTGCGGCGCGAACCGCGGCTGCTGTCGAGCCGCCAGCGCCTCGAAGGGCCGCGCTCGGCCTACATCGGCCAGGAGGTGTTCCTGTCGCTGGTCGATCCGCGCAATGCGCCGTACCGCGAGGACATCCGCCAGGTCTCGCTGAGCGCGCTCGTCACCAACCGCGACCTGCCGACGCTGCTGCCCGGCTCGGCCAGCACCTGGACGCTCGACGTCGCCGGGCCGGCCGGCCGCATCGAGACGCTGCGCGGCCCGTCGCGGCCGGTGCAGCGCATCGCGCGCGGCGATGTCGGCTGGTCGCTCGTCAGCCTGCTGACGCTGAACTACCTGAGCATCGCCGGCGAAGACCCGCGCCGCGCCGCGTCGGCGCTGCGCAGCCTGATGGCGCTGCACGGGCCGGAGCAGGACGTGAGCTGGAGCAAGCAGGTCGAGGGCATCCAGGCGGTGGAGGCGCGCGCGGTGGTGCGCCGCCTGCCCTTCCCCGGCCCGCTGACCTTCGGCTGCGGCGTCGAGGTGACGACCACCGTCGACGAGCTCGGCTTCCAGGGCTCCAGCGCCTTCCTGCTCGGCTGCGTGCTGGAGCACTTCTACGCGCGGCACGCGTCGGCCAACAGCTTCTCGGAGACCATCGTCCGCTCGGCGACGCGCGGCGAGATCCTGCGCTCGCCGCCGCGCATCGGCTCGAAGGCGATGCTGTGAGTGCGACGCCACCCCATCCTCAAGACCCGAAGGCGCTGCACGAACGCCGCACGCGGCTGTTCGACGAGATCGCGAAGCAACCGTGGGCGCACGACTTCTTCGCGGTGCTGCGCCAGATCGATGCGCTGTGGCCGCAATCGCCGCGGCTCGGCTCGGCGCTGCGGCCCGGGGCCGAGCCGGTGCGGCTGGGGCAGGACCCGGAACTCGATTTCGCGCCGGCCGGTGTGATGTCGTTCGAGGCCAGCGATCGCAACGTGCCGCGCCTGGGCGTGCGCTTCTTCGGGCTGTTCGGGCCGATGGGGCCGCTGCCGCTGCACTACACCGAGCATGCGCGCGACCGGCTGCGCAACCACGGCGACGCCACCTTCGCGCGCTTCGCCGACATGTTCCACCACCGCATGCTGCTGCTGTTCTACCGCGCCTGGTCGCAGTCGCAGCCGGCCGTGCAGGCCGATCGCGCGAGCGACGACCAGTTCGCGAAATGGGTCGGCGCGCTGTTCGGCCAGGCACCGGCCGCGTTGCGCGGCGCCGATGCGGTGCCCGATGCCGCGAAGCGCTTCGCGAGCGGCCACCTGGCGAGCGCGACGCGCCGGCCGGAATCGATCGTCAAGGTGCTGCGCCAGTACTTCGCGGTGCCGATCCGCGTGGAATCGCACGTCGGCCACTGGCTGCCGCTGCGCCCCGAAGACCGCACCCGCCTCGGCGGCCGCGGCAACCTGGGCGCGGCACTCGGCGTCTCGGCGGTGGCCGGCAGCAAGGTCTGGGACCGACAGTACAAGCTGCGCCTGCACATCGGCCCGCTGACGCTCGCGCAGTACCGCCAGTTCCTGCCCGGCCAGCGCTCGCTGATCGAGCTGCGCGACTGGATGCGCCAGCTGCTCGGCTTCGAGATGCTGTGGGACCTGCGGCTGATACTGCAGGGCAGCGCGGTGCCGGCTCTGGGCCTGTCGAACGCCGCCCCCGCCGCACTCGGCCTGACCAGCTGGCTCGGCCGCAAGACGCCGCACCCCGACCGCGGCGAACTCCTCCTGAACCCGGCGCAGATGCATGCGGCCGCTTCATCGACCTCCACCTAAGGAACGACCATGGCTGAAATCAGTCGCACCGCCCTCTTCGGCAAGCTCAACCCGATCGCCTACAAGGCCATCGAAGGCGCCACGGTGTTCTGCAAGCTGCGCGGCAACCCGTACGTCGAGCTGCAGCACTGGATCTACCAGATCCTGAACGGCAACGACAGCGACCTGCACCGCATCGTCAAGCACTACGAGCTCGACGGCGCGCAGCTGGTGGCCGACCTGACGCAGTCGCTCGACCGGCTGCCGCGCGGCGCCACCTCGGTGACCGATCTGTCGAGCATCGTCGAGAACGCGGTCGAGCGCGGCTGGGTCTACGGCTCGCTGATGTTCGGCGACCGCCAGGTGCGCACCGGCTACCTGCTGGTGGGCGCGCTGAAGACGCCGTCGCTGCGCAATGCGCTGCTGGCGATCAGCAAGCAGTTCGAGCGCATCAAGCTCGACGACCTGATCGACCGCTTCGGCTCGCTGCTCGCCAGCTCGCCCGAGCATGCGCAGGCCGCGAGCGACGGCGGCGCGCCGGGCGAAGCGAGCGAGGCGATCGCGCCGGCCGCGATGGGCAAGCAGGAGGCGCTGAAGCGCTTCACGACCGACCTGACCGAGCAGGCGCGCGGCGGCAAGATGGACCCGATCGTCGGCCGCGACGACGAGATCCGCCAGGTGGTCGACATCCTGATGCGCCGCCGCCAGAACAATCCGATCCTGGTCGGCGAAGCCGGCGTCGGCAAGACGGCCATCGTCGAAGGCTTCGCGCAGCGCATCGCGCGCGGCGACGTGCCGCCTGCCCTGAAGGACGTGGAGCTGCGCGCGCTCGACGTCGGCCTGCTGCAGGCCGGCGCCAGCATGAAGGGCGAGTTCGAGCAGCGGCTGCGCTCGGTGATCGACGAGGTGCAGGCGAGTGCGAAGCCGATCATCCTGTTCATCGACGAGACGCACACGCTGGTGGGCGCCGGCGGCGCGGCCGGCACCGGCGACGCCGCCAACCTGCTGAAGCCGGCGCTCGCGCGCGGCCAGCTGCGCACGATCGGCGCGACCACCTTCGCCGAGTACAAGAAATACATCGAGAAGGATCCGGCGCTGACGCGGCGCTTCCAKAGCGTGCAGGTCGACGAGCCGGACGAGCCGAAGGCCATCCTGATGATGCGCGGCGTGGCCTCGACGATGGAGAAGCACCACAAGGTTCAGATCCTCGACGAGGCGCTGGAGGCGGCGGTGAAGCTGAGCCACCGCTACATCCCGGCGCGCCAACTGCCGGACAAGTCGGTCAGCCTGCTCGACACCGCCTGCGCGCGCGTCGCGGTCAGCCTGCATGCGACCCCTGCCGAGGTGGACGACTGCAGCAAGCGCATCGAGGCGCTGGAGACCGAGCAGGGCATCATCGGCCGCGAGGCGGCGATCGGCATCGATACGCGCGAGCGCAGCGCGTTCGTCGAAGAGCAGCTCGGCGTCGAGCGCAAGCGGCTCGATGCGCTGAAGACGCGCTGGACGGCCGAGAAGGTGCTCGTCGACAAGCTGCTCGCGCTGCGCGCGAAGCTGCGCGGCGTGGCCGGCGCGGTGGAAGGCACCGGCAGTGCGCTGGAGCAGAACGCGGAGAAGGCGGCTGCAACCGTTGCGGCCGACGCGCCGAAGCTGTCCGATGAGGACCGCGCCGCGACACTGACCGAGCTGAAGCAGGTGCAAGCCGAACTGGCCACGCTGCAGGGCGAGCACCCGCTGATCCTGCCGACGGTGGACTACCAGGCGGTGGCGAGCGTGGTCGGCGACTGGACCGGCATCCCGGTCGGCCGCATGGCGCGCAACGAGATGGAAACCATCCTGAAGGTGGCCTCGCTGCTGAGCCAGCGCGTGATCGGCCAGGACCATGCGATGGAGATGATCGCCAAGCGCATCCAGACCTCGCGGGCCGGGCTCGACAACCCGAGCAAACCGATCGGCGTGTTCATGCTGGCCGGCACCTCGGGCGTCGGCAAGACCGAGACGGCGCTCGCGCTGGCCGAGGCGCTGTACGGCGGCGAGCAGAACCTGATCACGATCAACATGAGCGAGTTCCAGGAGGCGCACACCGTCTCGACGCTGAAGGGCGCGCCCCCCGGCTACGTGGGCTATGGCGAAGGCGGCGTGCTGACCGAGGCGGTGCGGCGCAAGCCCTACTCGGTGGTGCTGCTCGACGAGGTGGAGAAGGCGCACTCCGACGTGCACGAGATGTTCTTCCAGGTGTTCGACAAGGGCTTCATGGAAGACGGCGAAGGCCGCTTCATCGACTTCAAGAACACGCTGATCCTGCTGACGACGAATGCCGGCACCGAGCTGATCGCCAACATGTGCAAGGACCCGGAGCTGATGCCCGAGGCCGAGGGGCTGGCGAAGGCGCTGCGCGAGCCGCTGCTGAAGATCTTCCCGCCGGCGCTGCTGGGCCGGCTGGTGACGATCCCGTACTACCCGCTGTCGGACGAGATGCTGGGGCAGATCGTCAAGCTGCAGCTCGGGCGCATCAAGAAGCGCGTCGAGGCGCGCTACAAGATCCCGTTCGAGGTCGGCGACGACGTGGTCAAGCTGGTCGTGAGCCGCTGCACCGAGAGCGAATCGGGCGGTCGCATGATCGACGCGATCCTGACCAACACGATGCTGCCGGACATCTCGAAGGAGTTCCTGACGCGAATGATGGACGGCACGCCGATCGAGCGGGTGAAGGTCAGCGTCGTCGACAACAACTTCCACTACGGGTTCTGAGCGCGGGGGCACGGTGATGAGCGAGGCCGATCAAGCCGGCGGTGCGCCTGAGGAAGTGAGCCTGGACGACGCGCTGAAGTACGCGATCGGCCTGCACCAGAACCGCCAGCTCGAGGGCGCCGAGCAGCTGTACCGGCGCATCCTCGAGGCGGCGCCCGATCACCCGGATGCGTTGCACCTGCTGGGGATGCTGCTGCACGAGGTGGGGCGCAGCGACGAGGGCGTCGCGTCGATCCGGCGCGCGATCGCGCTGGTGCCGGATTTCGCGGGGTACCACAACAACCTCGGCAACATCCACGTGTCGCGCCAGGAGCTGCCGGAGGCGACCGCGGCCTACGAGCGCGCGGGGGCGCTGCAACCCGGCAGCGCCGACCTGCAGAACAACCTGGGCTCGCTGTACCGCGCGCAGAAGCGCCCGGCCGAGGCGCGCGCCGCCTACCTGCGCGCGATCGAGCTCGACCCGCGGCACCTGAACGCGCACAACAACCTGGGGCTGCTGGCGGYCGCACAGGACGACCTGCCGGAGTCGATCCGCTGGTACTGCCGATCGATCGAGCTGCTGCCCGAGCACCCGGACGGCCGCAAGCTGCTGGGCATGACCTACTACACGATGGGCAAGGTGCGCGAGGCGGCCGAGGTGTTCCGCCAGTGGCTGGCCGAGGAACCGGGCCACCCGATGGCGCAGCACATGTTCGCGGCGTGTTCCGGCAGCGGTGCGCCGGAGCGGGCCTCGGACGACTACGTCGAGTACACCTTCGACCACTTCGCCGACAGTTTCGAGAAGCAGCTGAACGAGCGGTTGGACTACCGCGCGCCGCAGCTGTGCGCGCAGTTGCTGGCGCGGCTGCTGCCGCCGGCGGCGAAGCAGTTCAACGTGCTGGACGCCGGCTGCGGGACCGGGCTGTGCGGGCCGCTGGTGGCGCCGTGGGCGCGCGTGCTGGCGGGGGTGGACCTGTCCGGCGGCATGCTGAAGCATGCGCAGACCAAGGGCGTGTACAGCGACCTGTACAAGGCCGAGCTGACCGAGTTCCTGCGCGAGTCACCGGGCCAGTGGGACGTGATGCTGTCGGCCGACACGCTGTGCTACTTCGGCGACCTGATGCCGCTGATGGCCGCCGCGAGCGGCTCGGTGAAGCCGGGCGGGCTGATGGTGTTCACCGTCGAGGCGCTGCCCGATGGCCGCCCGGAGATGTTCCACCTGGAGCCGCACGGGCGCTATGCACATGCGCGGGCGCACGTGGAAGCGGCGCTCGCGGCGAACGGGTTCACGCTGGTGGAGATCAGCGGGGAGACGCTGCGGCAGGAGGGTGGGAAGCCGGTGACGGGGTGGTTGGTGGCGGCGCGGCGGTGAACTGGCCAAGCCGGGAAGGTAAACAATAGTCAACTCGCCGCTGACTGAGGGTTGCGGCGCTTGCCGTCGCTGTCGAGCCCTCTTTCAATAGCACGGCCGCATCGTCGAAGCAGTCCCTTCAGAGTTGTGTCGATGCGGTCCGATCAACCGCCCACCGGACCCGACGATGAAGACGACGACCCGCGCAGGGGTCATTGTTGTTGCGACCTGCCTGTTGAACGCCTCGCTTTGCCATGCAGAGCTTCCCCCACCGCCCATCTCGCCGACCCCGGTGAGGGCCTATGAATACGACGCCCAGGGCAACCGCACCAAGATCATCCGAGATCCGGATGGCCTGAAGCTGGAGACCAGGCTCAGCTACGACCCGCTGTATCGGGTGAAGGACCACACCGACCCGAAGAGTGGCAAGACGAGCTTCGAGTATGACGGCGGGGATCGAGCCACGAAGATCACCGATCCGAGGAACCTCGTCACGCAGTACCCGCGCGACGGCTTCGGCAACGCGATCCAGCTGATCAGTCCGGACACCGGCACGGCGAACCAGACGTACAACGAGATCGGCAACCTGACGACCCGCACGGACAGCCGCGGCGTGCTGGAGACGTACTCCTACGACGGGGTCGACCGGCTGACGCAGCTGGTCTACAGCCAGAGCGGCCAGCCCAGCTTGACGGTCAGCTGGACCTACAGCCTGAAGGGGCCGGACTACGCATACAGCGTCGGCCGGCTCAGYCGCACCGAYCACCCGAAYGGTTGGTCGCGATTCAAGTACGACCCGCGGGGGCGGGTCACCGAGGCGGTGCAGTCGGTCAGCCCGGCCACAGGAGCCAACAGCACCGCCATCGTCAGCACCACACGCTACGGCTACACGCTGGGCCGCCTGACCAGCATCACCTATCCGTCGGGCCGCACCGTCGYGCGCAGCTACACGAGCCGCAACGTGACCGCGATCGGTATGGCCCAGGACGCGAACGGCACGCCCACGCCGCTGCTCAGCGAYATCAAGTGGGAACCGTTCGGTCCGGTGACGAGCTGGAACTGGAACATGGCCAGCGGGACGACGCCGCACGAGCGCTTCTACGACCTCAGCGGACGCGTCACGCGCTACCGGCTGGGCAACGTCTTCCGCGACGTGACCTACGACGCGGCCGATCGCATCRTCAGCTTCACGCACCTGAGCGCCAACGACGGCATCCCGCAGCCGGCGCTGGACCAGAGCTTCGGCTACGACGAGAACGACCGGATCACGCAGGTGACGACGGTCGCGAGCAACTGGGCGATCATGTATGACCCGAATGGCAACCGCACCGGCGTGAGCCTRAACGGCAGCCCGAGCGTCTACACCACCGAAGCGACGAGCAACCGGCTCACGAGCATCACGAACCCGGCGAGAAGCTTCGGCTATGACAACGCCGGGAACACGGTCAGCGACAGCCCGAACTACACGGCGACCTATGGCCTGAGCGGCTCACTCGCGAGCATCACGAAGGCGGGCGTCACCGGCACCTACACCTACGACGCCAACAAGCGGCGCATCCGCAAGGTCACCAGCGCGGGCGCTAGCAGCACGGTGATCTTCGTGTATGGGCTCAACGGCGAACTGCTCGGGGAATACGACCAAGCGGGACAAGCGCTGCGCGAATACGTGTGGCTCGACGACATCCCGGTGGCGATGTTCATGCCGGATCCGGCGAATCCCAGCGGCGGACCGCTGGTGTTCTACATCCACGCTGATCACCTCAATGCGCCGCGGCTTGTGGTCGACATGAACAACGCGACTCGCTGGCAATGGCTTGCCGAGCCGTTCGGCACGACCGCGCCCGAGGTCAACCTGAGCGGACTCGGAGTCTTCACGCAGAACCTGCGGTTCCCCGGGCAGTATGCGGATGCGGAGAGCGGGCTGCTCTACAACCATCACCGCTACTACGCACCCGATGGAGGCGTCTACCGGCAAAGCGATCCGATTGGACTTGGTGGAGGAGTAAACACATATACCTACACGTTGAACAACCCGTTGAGCTATGTCGATCCAAACGGACTTGCGAGGTGTGTGGTCAGCATTTTCGGAATCGTGTGTCCACCTTCTACGCCTCCTACTTGGAATCCCGACTTCCCTCAGCCGGTTGCTCCGCCATCCGGCTATCCGCATACGCCCGCACCGCTGCCTGGAAAGCCGATTGCCGACCTGAGGAAACCGAACATCACGCCTTTGAAGCCGGGGCCAGGCGACAACGGTGGTGGCGGCGCCCCCGATGGAAAACGGGCGGCCTGCGTACAGTCCTGTCAGGTCATATATAAAGCCATGTACGACGCATGCTGGATCACGTATTCGGGCGGACGCTCAACCGTTGACATTGAAGGCTTGATCACCTGTATCGGCCAAGCAGACAAGAGCCGCGCCGCATGCATCGAACTCTGTGAATGTGAGTAAAAACATGTTCCCCTCACCAAGATCCACACTGCGCCTGTCAATGGACACTACCGGCAAGGTCGTCTCCATCTATGGACGGTCCTCTCCGGAAAATGACGAGGAAGTTCTTGTATCGACAATCAATCTCGAATCATATGCGGATGAGCAAACGACCCAGAACGTTGTCGGGCAGGTCGTTCTGCAATCGCTCCGGACGCTCTCCGGACTTCCGGGTGCGACGAGCAACGACGATGACATCCTTGCAGTGATCAGACCGGCCGCCGAGGCCGGAGATGCGCGAGCCCAGAGAATCATGGGCAGCTTCTGCGAGAGAAAAGCTCTCGATGCGCGAGATGCAAAGCTTCTGGACGATGCTGAATCCTGGTATCAGCGCGCCGTGGGGCTCGGGGATCAGGACGCACGGCACTACCTTTCGAAGGTGTGGCCTCGGCATCGATTGACGCTTCAAAAGATGATCGAAAACGCCCCCCCCAAGAGCGCCCCCTCGGAATAGAACAACAAACCTCCTACGGAGCCTGCCATACCAATGGTCCAGTTCCAGTGAGCGAACGGCGTACCTCGTTGTTCCGCAACGGGCCCCATCAGGCGGTTCGGATCCCTCGCGAGTTCGAGATGGAAGGATCCGAGGTGCTGATACGCAAGGAATGTGAGCGCCTGATCCTGACGCCCCTCCGAAAGAACCGCTTGCTGGATCTGCTGGCGTCCTGGGAGCAACTGGACGACGATTTGCCCGAACTTGCCGACAGGCCTCCGCAGCCCCGGGACGAACTCTGAGGTCCGCGCCGGGTGCACACATTCGCTTTACAGCGACTCCAGGAACGAGATCACCGCGTCGCGATCCGCCTTGCTGAGTGCCTCGAACTTCGCCCGGCTGCCGCTGCCCTCCCCGCCGTGCCAGCCGATCGCCTCCACCAGCGTTCGAGCCCGCCCGTCGTGCAGGTAGCGCACGCTGCTCGCATCCGCGAAGCCGGTCTCCTTCTGCACGTACTTCAGCGAACCCAGCCCCCACAGCGGCTGGGTGCGCCACAGGCTCGGGCCGGCCTGGCCTTCGGTCATCGTGTCGGCCAGCTCCGCACCCATGTCGTGCAGCAGCACGTCGGTGTAGGGGTGGATGGTCTGGTTGCGCAGTTCCTGGAACGGGTGGTTCGCGCCCGTCTTCAGCTCCGCCTTGTGGCAGCCGGTGCAGCCGGCCTGCGTGAACAGCTGGTTGCCACGCGCAATCGCCGTGCGCAGCGTGTCGGGGATGTCGTGCTCCGGCGGCGTGACCGTGCCGTCGGTGTAGCCGCTCGCGTACTTGCGCTGCGCGGGCACGCCCAGCAGCTGCAGGTACGACGCGATGCGATCGAGTTCCAGGTCGCTGAGCGACGGTGTCGCGGTGCTGGTCTTGCAATCGGCCGCGCCGCGCTGGCAGCTCACTGACTTGAAGGCGGGCGTCGTGACGCCCATGTCCTGCAGGAAAGCGCCTGCGGCCTGTTGCCGCACCGTCGCCTTGCCGGCCTTCCAGCCGTAGCGGCCGAGGTGGCGCTGGCCGGTCTCGGGGTCAATCGACCAGTTGGGAATGCCGCGGATGCCGTCGCCGTTCGCGTCCTGCGGGTCGGCCAGCGCGAGGATGGTGGTCTCGTCCAGCGCCTCGATCAGCCCCATGCCCACCACCTGCGGTGCCTGCCGCACCGACAGCTGCGCGGGCACCGGCCCCTTGAACGCGTAGACCGGCTTCTGCAGTTCGACCGTCTCGCCGCCAGCCAGCGTGCGCACCGTCTTCACGAACGACTGGATCGAGACGCCGTAGTCGGGCGCACCCGTCGTGCGCGACAGCTGCTGCACATTGACGCCATAGGTGGCATCGGGCGTGATGGACGTGCTCGTGCTCGCCGCCGCGGTCAGCACCGCGAACTTGTTCAACGGCGTGCCAACGTCTGCTGCCGGGCTGCGGCCGTTCAGCGTGTGGCAGCCCAGGCAGCGCACTTCGTTGAAGCGCTCGCCAAGCTGGTTGGCATGCGCGGTGAAGACCGGGTTCACCGTCGGGCTCTCGGAGTGCTTGCCGTCGAGGAACGAGGTGTGGAACAGCCGGCGCCCTTCGACGAAGCGCTGCATGTTGGCGATGCCGATGTTGTTGGCGGTCTGCTGGAACACGCGGTGCGGCTCTTCCGAATAGTTGTACGAGACGCTGGCCTGGCCGCCCAGCAGCGCGTCGTCGGGCAGCGGGGTGGTGTCGAGCTTGGGCGCGATGCCGTACCACGGCACCATGCCCTTGCCGACCACGTAGAGCTGCTCGAACGAGTAGTCGCGGTTGTGGCCGCCGTCGATCAGCGCGATGTCGGTGCCGGGCGTGTAGTCGAGGAACACGCCGGGCGACATCTCGATCTTGTCGCCGACCTTCAGCTTGTTGTTCGCCCGCGTGATGCCCTGGTACTGCGCCTCGTCGGCCATGCGCCAGTAGTCGGTGATGCTCTGCGCCACGCACAGGTCGGCGATGGCGGTGGCGGGGTTGCAGCGCTGCGTGCCGTCCTTCGGGTTCGTGTAGCCGACGCCCATCTTCCAGCCGTACTCGATGACGTTCGGGTCCAGCCGGCGGAATGCGCTGAAGCTGTTGTTGATCATCGTGCCGACGTTCGGCTTCAGGTAGGCGGTGATCTTCTGGCGGCCGGCCGGCACCTCGTCGCGGATCACCAGGCCGAAGGTGCGGTTCTGGAAGTAGAACGGCGGGAAGGCGAAGTAGCTGCCCGGGCCCTTGTCGACGGTGTCGGTCCACGGCTCGCCACCTTCGCGCGCATGGCGAGGCGTCGGGCGGAAGCCGGCGTAGGTGACGAGCGTGCCGTCGGCTTCGGTGACCTGGATCTGCTCGGTCACCGGGGTGCTGCTGGTGAACAGCGGCACGTAGTCGGTGGCACCGGAGTCGGTCGGCGCCGGTGCGGGCGCTGCCGTGGGAGTCGGTGCAGGGGCCGGCGCAGGGCCTGCCGTGGGAGCCGGAGCAGGTGCCGGTGCGGGAGCAGGCGACGGAGCGGGTGCGGGAGAGGGAGCGGGCGCATTGCTCGTCGGCGGCGGGCTCGCCGCGGGACTCGAATCGTCACCGCCGCCCGAACCGCAGGCCGACAGCGCCATCGCCGCGCTGAACAACATGGCCACCGTGGCGAGTGCCTGCGATCTGCTGCTCGGCCCTGCGCCTGCGAACGTCTGCTTCTGCTTCATGGAATCCTCCCGTTTGCGATCGGCTGATACGGGCGGTTACCTGCCCGTGCTCGTGTTCGATTTGTTCGAGCACCAATTGCAAGAGGCATTCCAGACAGAGAGCGTCACTTCACCAGTTGTGAATCTCCGCATTCACATACGTGAAGTCATTCGGGATCGCCAGGTTCGAGTACGAGAAGGACAGGCTCACGTCCAGCGAGGTCACCTGGTGCCACCAGCCGAGCGGCAGGAACATCGTCTCGCCGGGTTCGACGATCACCTCCAGCACCTTCACGCTCGCGAAATCGGGGTGGCGCACCAGGTCGGGTGCGTCGAGGTCGATCGGGCTGTAGACGCGGAAATGGTTGTAGAGCTTGGGCGTCTCCAGCGGCGAGATGAAGCGCCAGCGCTTGCGGCCGACGATCTGCGTGTGCATCAGCATCAGCGTGTCGTGGTGCAGCGGCGTGCGCGTACCGGCCGGGCCGAACCAGAACGACGAGCGCGCCGCCAGCTGCGCCGGATCGCAGATCTCGGGCAGCGTGCCGATGTCTTTCAGCAGCGGTGCGAACTCGGGGCGCCGCAGCACCTCGTTGTTGGCGGTCAGGTAGTAGTCGTTGGTCGCACCGCCGGCCAGCACCTGGTCGACGAAGGTGCCGAGCCGCAGCGTGCGCCGGTGCTCCAGCTTGTTCTGCTCGTAGTTCGAGTCGGCGTTGCGCTCGGCCTGGATCTCCACGTCGAGGTGGCCGAAGCGGGTCTTCAGGTCCTGCGGCGACCAGCGCGTGACGGCCGGCCAGTCGCGCGCCGCTTCGGTCAGCACCAGCGGGCGGCTGCCGCGCACGTAGCGCTCGATGAACTCGTCGCGCGAGACGTGGCTGCGCTTCTCGACCCGCCCGTAGTGCGGCGACGATTCCCACAGCTTCTGCTGGTTGGCGAGCACCGATTCGAACTTGCGCTGCATCTGCTGGTAGCGCTTGGCCGCGAGGTAGGCCGGGTCGCTGTCCATGCGCACGATCGCCGCCTCGCTCTCGGCGCGCGACAGGCCGGCGGCCGTCATCGTCTGCAGCATCGATTCCATCGCGCAGTTGCGCAGCTTGTTCTCGGCCACCCATTGCAGCCAGCCGTTGTCGACGGGGCGGTGCTGGGGTTGGGGGACAGCTTGGGTCGGGGCCTGGGCCTGGAACTCGCGCGGGCGCGGCGCGGGCATCAGCGTGGAAGAGCTCATGGC
>NZ_JBFUGW010000121.1:0-19303 GCF_056402735.1 Rhizobacter sp. P3_C12 | reverse complement strand
ACCTCGCGCTGGTGCTTCACCGCGGTGAAGCCCTTCTCGGCCGCGGCGAACTCGGCCTCCTGCAGCTCGACGAAGGCGCTCATGTTGTTGCGCGCATAGCCGTAGGCCAGGTTGAACATCGAGTAGTTCAGGCTGTGGAAACCGGCCAGCGTGATGAACTGGAACTTGTAGCCCATCGCGCCGAGCTCGCGCTGGAACTTCGCGATCGTCGCGTCGTCCAGGTTCTTCTTCCAGTTGAAGCTCGGCGAACAGTTGTAGGCCAGCAGCTTGCCCGGGAACTTCTTGTGGATCGCATCGGCGAACGCCTTCGCGAACGCCAGGTCGGGCTTGCCGGTCTCGCACCAGATCATGTCGGCGTACTCGGCATAGGCCAGGCCGCGGCTGATGGATTGCTCGAGCCCGTTGCAGGTGCGGTAGAAGCCTTCGATGGTGCGCTCGCCGGTGGTGAACGGCTTGTCGTTGTCGTCGACGTCGCTGGTCACCAGGTCGGCCGCCTCGGCATCGGTGCGGGCCAGCAGCACGGTGGGCGTGCCCATCACGTCGGCCGCGAGGCGCGCCGCCACCAGCTTGGCCACCGCTTCGCGCGTCGGCACCAGCACCTTGCCGCCCATGTGGCCGCACTTCTTGACGGAGGCGAGCTGGTCCTCGAAGTGCACGCCGGCGGCGCCCGCCTCGATCATCGACTTCATCAGCTCGAAGGCATTCAGCACGCCGCCGAAGCCGGCTTCGGCATCGGCCACGATCGGCGCGAAGTAGTCGCGGTAGTCGGCGTCGCCCGGGCCCTTGCCCTCGGACCACTGGATCTGGTCGGCACGCTGGAAGGTGTTGTTGATGCGGCGCACCACCATCGGCACCGAGTTCGCCGGGTACAGCGACTGGTCGGGGTACATCTCGCCGGCCAGGTTGGCGTCGCCCGCCACCTGCCAGCCGCTCAGGTAGACCGCCTTCAGCCCGGCCTTCACCTGCTGCATCGCCTGGTTGCCGGTCAGCGCGCCGAGCGAGTTGACGAAGGGCTCGGTGTTGACCAGGTTCCACAGCTTCTCGGCACCGCGCTTGGCGAGCGTGTGCTCGATCTGCAGCGAGCCGCGCAGCCGCACGACATCGGCGGCGCTGTAGCCACGCTTGATGCCCTTCCAGCGCGGGTTCTCGGCCCAGTCTTTTTCGAGGGCTGCGATCTGTTGCTCACGGGTCGGTTGGCTCATGTCGGTCTCCGGAAGTGACGGTGTGGAAAAACGAGGACTTGATGGCTTCAAGAATAGGAGCCGGCCGTCTCTTTCGGAAGACTTGTGTCTTATATAAGACTAAAAATAATATTCAATGAAATCAATGACTTGATCTGATGATTTCTGGATGCGAAATCAACTTCTTCCATCTGGAAGAATGAGCGTGCCACGGTGGCATTGAATTACCACAATGCGAAATGATGTTTTCTTGATGCGGAAAGCTGAAACGCGAGGCGCGCATCTTGCGAGGTGCGCTTCTTCTGTCACCTGCGCGCCATGCTGCGCAGCCATGATCGCGAACTTTCAAGGAGGGCCTGCCCGTGTCRTACCGTCGTTTTTCAAGCCGCCTGCGGCTGTGTCTGCTGGCCTCGGTGTGTGCAGGCCTGAGTGCCTGTGGTGGCGATGATGGGTCGCCTTCCGGCGAGCCGGCCGCCTCGCTGACCCTCTCCGGCACCGCGGCCACCGGCAGCGCGCTGGCGAATGCCCAGATCGCCGTGCGCTGCGCCGACGGCAGCCAAGGCAGTGCCACCACCCGCGCCGATGGCGGCTATTCCGCCGCCTTCAACGGCAAGCTGCCCTGCGTGCTGGAGGCCGATGCCGGCGCGCTCGGCAAGCTGCACTCGCTGGCCACGGGCAGCGGCAGCACCGCCACCGCCAACATCACGCCGCTGACGGAAGYCGTGGTGGGCAAGTTCTCGGCCGACACCGTGGCCTGGTTCGCGGGCTTCGATACGGCCGCGGGCGCGAAGCTCGGTGCCGCCGATGTCGCTGCCGCCCAGGCCGCGGTCAAGGGCGAGCTGGCGGCCAACGGGGTCGCCATTCCCGCCTCGGTGAGCGACTTCCTGGCCGGCGCGCTGGTCGCCGCCTCGGGTGGCACGCCCGGCAACGAGCACGACCAGCTCCTCGACGCACTCGCCGCCAAGACCTTCAGCATCAAGCTGGTGGCGATGAACGACTTCCATGGCGCCATCACCGCGCCGGCCGCCACCAATGGCGGCACGGTGACCCTGCCCGACCCGGCCAATGCCGCGGGCACCAAGGTCAACGTGGGCGGTGCGGCCTACGTGGCCACCGCCATCAAGGCGCTGCGCGCCAAGGGCCCCAACAGCGTGGTGGTGGGCGCAGGCGACATGACGGGCGCCTCGCCCTTCGTCTCGTCGGCGACGCACGACGAAGCCTCGGTGGACGTGCTCAACCGCATCGGGCTCGAGATCACCTCGGTCGGCAACCACGAGTTCGACTACGGCCGGGCCGAGTTGCTGCGCAAGCAGAATGGCGGTTGCTTCCCGGTCTCCGGCGCCCAGGGCACCGTGGGGGCCGACACCTGCTTCATGGACGCCGCCACCGGCACCTGGTCCGCCAGCGGCGGCAGCTTCAGCGGCGCGAAGTACAAGTACCTGGCCGCCAACGTGGTCGACCAAGCGAGCAGCGTGCCGCTGCTGCCGGCCACGGCCATCAAGCGCTTCGGCCCGGTGGCAGTGGGCTTCATCGGCCTGACGCTCAAGGGCACCACCGAACTGGTCGCCGGCACCGGCATCAGCGGCCTGAGCTTCCTGGAAGAGTCGGCCACCATCAACAGCCAGGCGAAATCGCTGAAGGCCGCCGGCGTGCAGGCCGTGGTGGTGCTGATCCACCAGGGCGGCGTGTCGACCGCGACGACGGTCAACGACACCAGCTGCCCGGTCAGCTTCGGCGACCTGGGCGGCATCCTCGACAAGCTCAGCAGCGACATCGACGTGGTCGTCAGCGGCCACAGCCACCAGGAATACGTCTGCAACTACACCGGCAAGGCCAGTGGCAAGCGCTACGTGGTCACGCAGACCGGCTTCTACGGCGGCGCGGTCACCGACATCAACCTGGGCATCAAGCTCAAGACCGGCGTGACCTCGATCGATGCCGCCACGGTGCCCATCATCCAGGCCGACAACAATGCCGGCGTGACGGTGCCCGCGGCCTTCGCCACCTTCGCCAAGGATGCGGACATCGCGGCGCTGGTGGACAAATACGTCGCCGTCTCCAACACGCTGGCGCAGAAGCAGGTCGGCACGATCGGCGGCAACCTGATGCGGGCGCTGTTCACCGGCACCACCAACCGCGACGAGTCCGCCGAGGGGGTGATGGGTTCGGTGATGGCCGATGCCTACCTGTACGGCACGCCCAACGGCGCCGACTTCGCGGTGGTCAACCCGGGCGGCGTGCGCGCCGACCTGACCTGCGCTGCCGGCGCGAGCACGCCCTGCCCGGTGACCTACGCCCAGGTGAACACGGTCGCACCGTTCGCCAACACGGTGGTCAAGGTCACCGTCACCGGCGCGCAGGTGATCCGCCTGCTCGAGCAGCAGTGGGAGGCGCCGAACTGCACTGCCAAGTTCAACCCCGCGACGCTGCAGTACGGGCGCCTGCTGCAGGTCTCCGGCGGCCTGACCTACAGCTACGACAACAGCGTGAACGCCTGGACCACCGGCGCCAACCCGACCGACTGCGCGGCCGCGGGCACCGGTCACCGGGTGGTGGTGTCGTCGGTCAAGGTCAACGGCGTGGCGCTGGACCTCACCAGGACCTACACGGTCAGCACCAACAACTTCCTCGGCCTGGGCAGTGGCGGGGACAACTTCAACGTCCTCGCGAAGCAGGGAACCAACGTGGTGGATTCCAAGGTGATCGACCTCGACGCGATGATTGCCTACTTCCGCGAGAAGTCGCCGGTCGCCCCCACGACGCCGCGCATCACGCGCCTCAACTGATGCGGCGTCGTTCGACCCTTGCCCGGGCAACGGCCGGGACCGTCGCCGGCCTGCTGTGCGGCCTGCAGGCGCTGCCGGCCTGGGCGCTCGACGCGGCGCAACGGCGCGCCCTGAACGAGGCCGTGCAGCAGACCTCCCAGGCCTGCCTGCACGAGATGCACCACGACACCGACGAGTTCTCGGCGTGCGTCGATGCGCGCCTGCTGAGCACCGCGGGCAAACCGGTGGAGCAGCTCGGCACCGCCTACCTGGGGCTGGTGGGTTGCGTGTCGGCCGCGCGCATCGCCACCTTGCATTCGGACGTCTGCGCGCAGGCCTACCTGGCCCGCGTGGACCCGCTGCGCAAGCGCTTCAAGCTGAGCGACCAGGACCTGTGCCCGACGGTGGCGGGCGACTGCCGCAGCCGGCTGGCGCAGATCGAGGCCCTGCGCCGGGGCAGCAAGCCGCGGAAATAAAACCGCAGGGAAGACCCCAGCGAAGACCGCAAAATCGCAGGATGAGCAGCTTCGCCTTCCTGTCGAACAACGCCTTCCTGAAGGCGCCCGTGGCGTCGGCCGACACGCCCTTCGCGGTGGCCGGCATCGCCTGGGACGGCGCGGTGACGAACCGCCCCGGCGCGCGCTTCGGCCCGCGCGCGATCCGCGAGGCGAGCCACATGCTGTGCGACGGCATCCACCCGTTCTTCGACACCACGCCCGAAGGCCGCCTCGGCGATGCCGGCGACCTGCTGCTGCCGAACACCAGCCTCGAGCGCATGCGCGCGGCGATGGGCCCGCAGGTGGCGCCGCTGATCCGCGCGCACCACATGGCCTGGCTGGGCGGCGACCACTCGATCACGCTGCCCTTGCTGCGCAGCTATGTCGAGTGGCTGGGCAAGCCGCTGGCGGTGATCCATTTCGATGCGCACTGCGACACCTGGGCCGATCACTTCGGCGAGCCGAGCGGCCACGGCACGTGGGTCTACGAAGCGATCAACGAAGGCCTGGTGATCAAGGAGTGCTTCACGCAACTGGGCATCCGCTCGGCCGGCCAGCGCGAGGCCCGCGAGTACGTGCGCGACCAGGGCGGGCAGATCTTCACCGCCCGCGAACTGCGCGGCCTCGACGGCGCGGTGCAGATGCAGCCGGTGCTGTCGGCGATCCGCAACCGGCTGTCGCGTCACGGCAATCCGCCCGTCTACCTGAGCCTGGACATCGACTGCCTCGACCCGGCCTTCGCGCCCGGCACCGGCACGCCCGAGCCCGGCGGCATGACGACCACGCAGGTGCTGACGGTGCTGGAAGAACTGGCCGACCTGCCCTTCGTCGGGATGGATTGCGTGGAGGTGTCGCCGCCGTACGACCACGCGGAAATCACCAGCTATGCGGCGGCGAGCTTCGTGTGGACCTACCTGTGCGGACGGTTGGCGAAGCCTGTGCACCGCTGACCGGCGACTTTGCACCTGACCGATTCAGTAGGTCGGATGGCTTTCTTTGAAAAACTCGGCAGCCCAGTTTTCCGTGGGATTCCCGGCAACCACCGAACACATGTCTTCCGCTTTCAATGAGATTTCACCAAGTTTCTGGAATGTAGCCTTGACATAAATTTCGCCGCTTTTGAATCCAATTTTACCAAGGATCGCAACATCCTTGTATTCCTGGAGATATAATATGTCCACCACCCTGCCCCTGCTTCCATTCTTGGCGGCAGCCTCAATTGCATGCTGTTGATCCAGTTGAAGGCAATTACTGGAGAATACAACGATCAACCTGGCGCATGTATCTGGAATGTGGCTGTTGATGATATTTTTCACTGCACTGGTCGCAGCAAGGTATGAAGGACTCAACTCAGTGCCGTCAGGATTTGAACCATGGCCAGCACCAGATTTTTGAAGCTTCACACCAATTGCAATGGTGGGATTATTGCCCGCCGATTTGATGATATCCTTCATGGCGGTCATGTAGTTTTCATGCATGTCCTTGCATTCACTACCCTCGGTGACATCTTTAAGCCTTGTATTGAAATTATTAGAAGTGACGAAGACTGTTCCCGGCCCAGCCCATTTGCTCTCGCCGGACTGCGGCCCCTGAGGTTTCGGCGGTGAAATTTCTTGAGTTTCGACCGGCAAAATTTCCTGGATTTTTGGGACAAGGTTCTCGAACCAGGGATTCCTCTGCTCCCCGGAGGACGATTGAAAAGATCCCGAGCATCAGTCGACTTCTTGTTGCCAGGAAGACCAGGGCGCTGGGGAGGCTGCGCCGAAGTGGTCGAATTATTAAAGACAGTCCCATTCAAATTCGCATCCGCCGATTTTCTATTATCTTTCAAAGACTGCCCCAAAGCGTTGACGTCTACGGGAGCAGAGCCTGCATTACTAACACCGCGGCTGCCGGGAAGACCCTTGCGGGAAGGATTGGTTGGGTAAGGGTTCATGAATGCGACTCCTTTGAGAAAACGACGCATCACCGACTCCGAGATGGCCTCGAACCGGCCATGCAGCACTCAGCCTAGGTAACAGGCGGGGTTTGGAAGTTCCACTCCCCGGTTGGCATCAAACCGCCAGCGCCGTCGTCTTCTTCACCGTCCGCAACACCAGCATCGAGTTCGAGCGCACCACCCCCGGCAGCCGCTCCAGCACCTCGGTGTGGAAGCGCTCCAGGTCGCCCGCATCGCAATAGGTGAAGCGCAGCAGGTAGTCGTTGGTGCCGGCGACGTAGAAGCAGTCGAGGATCTCCGGCACGTCGCGCACCGCCTGCTCGAACTCGGCCATCGCGGCCTGCGTCAGCTTCTCGAGGTTGACGATCGTGAAGCTCGTCCCCGGCTGGCCGACCGCCTTCGAATCGATCAGCGCCACGTACTGCGCGATCACCCCGCCGTCTTCCAGCGCCTTGACCCGCCGCAGGCAGRCCGACGGCGACAGGTGGACCCGCTCGGCCAGTTCGACATTGGCCAGCTTGCCCTCGACCTGCAACACCCGCAGGATGTGCCGATCAATCGCATCGAGTTGCACCTTCGGCTTGCTGCTTGCCATATCCTGCGAATCCTTGATTGGTTCTTCGCATGATATTGCGGCACACCCTGAAATCGAGTTGCTTTGCGCAAGCAAATTTCGCGGCAGCCCGGCTAGACTGCGTGACGGAAATCACATGCCCTCTGGATCCCCTGTCATGGACAACACCCTCGACGCCCACTGGATGCCCTTCACCGCCAACCGGCAGTTCAAGCAGGCGCCGCGCCTGCTGTCCCGGGCCGAAGGCATGCACTACTGGACGCCCGAGGGCCGCCAGGTGCTCGACGGCGCAGCCGGCCTCTGGTGCGTGAACGCCGGCCACGCACGCCCGAAGATCGTCCAGGCGATCCAGGCGCAGGCCGCCGAGATGGATTTCGCGCCACCCTTCCAGATGGGCCACCCGAAGGCCTTCGAGCTCGCGCAGCGGCTCGTGCAGCTGGCGCCGAAGGGCCTCAGCAAGGTGTTCTTCACCAACTCCGGTTCCGAATCGGTCGAGACCGCGCTGAAAATGGCGATCGGCTACCACCGCGCCCGCGGCGAAGGCCAGCGCACCCGGCTGATCGGCCGCGAGCGCGGCTACCACGGTGTCAACTTCGGCGGCATCTCGGTCGGCGGGCTGGTCGCCAACCGCAAGATGTTCGGCAGCCTGCTGCCGGGCGTCGACCACATCCGCCACACGCACGATCCGCGCAACGCGTTCACGCAAGGCCAGCCGCTGCACGGTGCCGAGTTGGCCGACGACCTGGAGCGCCTGGTCGCGCTGCACGACGCCTCGACGATCGCCGCGGTGATCGTCGAGCCGGTCGCCGGCTCCACCGGCGTGCTGGTGCCGCCGCAGGGCTACCTCGAACGCCTGCGCGCCATCTGCGACAAGCACGGCATCCTGCTGATCTTCGACGAGGTCATCACCGGTTTCGGCCGCCTCGGCGCGCCGTTCGCGGCGACGAAGTTCGGCGTCACGCCCGACCTGATGACGGTCGCCAAGGGCCTGACCAACGGCGCGGTGCCGATGGGCGCGGTGTTCGCGAAGCAGCATGTGCACGATGCCTTCATGAATGGCCCCGAGCAGGCGATCGAGTTCTTCYACGGCTACACCTACTCGGCGCACCCGCTCGCCTGCGCCGCGGCACTCGGCACGCTCGACACCTACGCCGACGAAGGCCTGCTGACGCGCGGCGAGACGATGGCCCCCACCTTCGAGCGTGCAGTGCATTCGCTGAAAGACCTGCCGAACGTGATCGACGTGCGCAACCTCGGCCTGGTCGGCGGCATCGAGCTCGCGCCGATCGACGGCCAGCCCGGCAAGCGCGCGTTCTCGGTCTTCCTCGACTGCTGGGACAAGGGCCTGCTGATCCGCACCACCGGCGACACGATCGCGCTGTCGCCGCCGCTGATCATCGAGAACAAGCACATCGACCAGCTGATCGGCACCTTGTCCGACGCGATCAAGCGCGCGAAATGACCACCCCCACGCTAGTCGCTTCGCTCCGGCGCTGCCCCCCGAGGGGGCGCAGTCGGGCTTGGGGCGGCCCGGCGCCCGACTGGTCTCGCCCAACCTCCACCGCAGTATCAGAGGGCATTGCCTAGCGCCTACCGTATGAGCTTCCTGAGCGCCGACAGCGATCTCACCCGCCACTCGTACTACGCCGCGACCGTGCAGCGGACGGCGGGCTTTCCCATGCTGTCGTCGTCGCTCGACTGCGATGTCGCCGTCGTCGGCGGTGGGCTCGCGGGGCTCTCGGCAGCGATCGAGCTGGCTGATCGCGGCTACCGCGTCGCGCTGCTCGAAGCCCGTGAGGTCGGCTGGGGCGCCTCGGGCCGCAATGGCGGCCAGGCCATCGCCGGCCTCGCCTGCGAGCAGACGGTGATCGAGGACCAGCTCGGCCTCGACGCCTCGCGCCAGGTGTGGGCGATGACGCTCGAGGCGCTCGATCTCATCCACGAGCGCTGCAAGCGCTTCTCGATCGACTGCGACTGGCAGGCGGGCTACCTGAGCCTGGCCGTCAACGCGCGCAAGGCGCGCGAGCTGCACGACTGGCACGTGCTGATGCGCGAGCGCTACGACCACGACACCACCTGGATCACGCCGGCCAAGCTGCCGCAGTGGATCGCGAGCCCGCGGTTCCACAGCGGCGCGCACGATGCGCGCTCGGGCCACCTGCATCCGCTGAAGTACAGCCTGGGCCTCGCTCGTGCCGCGGCGAGCGTCGGCGTGCAGCTGTTCGAGCAGTCGCCGGTCACGTCGATCGCGCCCGGCCCCACGGTGCGACTGGCCACGCCGCAAGGCGAAGTGCGCGCGAAGCACGTGCTGCTGGCCGGCAACGTCTACCTGCAAGGCCTCGCGCCGCAACTCGAACGCCGCATCATGCCGGTCGGCACCTACATCGTGGCCTCGAAGCCTGTCGATCCGGAGCTCGCCCGCTCGCTGATCCCGTCGCGCGCGGCGGTGTGCGACACCAACTTCGTGCTCGACTACTTCCGCCCGACACCCGACCACCGCATGCTGTACGGCGGGCGCGTCAGCTACAGCACCAGCACGCCGGTCAACCTCGCGGCCAGCATGCAGCGCCGCATGGCCCGCAGCTTCCCGCAGCTGAAGGACACCGCGGTCGAGTTCTCATGGGGCGGCTTCGTCGACATCAGCATGAACCGCGCGCCCGATTTCGGGCGGCTGCCCACCGAGGGTGCAGGCGCGGCATCGAAACCGCACCACGACAACATCTACTACCTGCAGGGTTTCTCGGGCCACGGGCTCGCGTTGACGGGCCTGGCCGGCCGGCTCGTCGCCGAGGCGATCGACGGCCACGCGAGCCGCTTCGACACCTTCGCGAAGCTGCGCCACCGCCCGTTCCCCGGCGGCCCGCTGCTGCGCACGCCGGCCCTCGTGATGGGCATGGCCTACTACCGCCTGAGGGACATGCTGTGAGGTGGCTGCCGATCGACGTTGCCATGGTTGACTTTGCAATGCGCGCGGGCACACTCATTGCTCACTCCTCTGACACCTCTTCGTTGACAGCAAGCCCAGTGTGCTGTCGCTCAACAAGCGACGCGCAGCAAGCCCAATGAAAACACTGAACAAGCCGGTCGTCCTGATTCCCGCATGCAACCGACTGGTCGGGCAGCACCCCTTCCACATCRCCGGCAAGAAATACATCGACGCGGTGCGCCTGGCAGGCTGCCTGCCGCTGGTCGTGCCCTCTTCCACCGCGGCCGAGATCGACGAGTTGCTCGACGTCGCCGACGGCGTGCTGCTGACCGGCTCGCCGTCGAACGTGCACCCCAGCCACTTCGGCGAAGAAGTGCACGACGCCACGCTGCCGCTCGACCCCGACCGCGACGACTGGACGCTGCCGATGATCCCGCGGGCGCTCGCGCGCGGCATCCCGCTGTTCGCGATCTGCCGCGGCTTCCAGGAGGCCAACGTCGCGCTCGGCGGCTCGCTCTACCAGGCCGTGCAAGAGGTGCCCGGCCAGCGCGACCACCGCGGCGCGCCGCACCTGAAGGACGCGCCGCCCGAGGTCGTCTACGACTTCGCGCACGAGGTCACCGTGGTGCCCGGCGGCACGCTGGCCAGCATCATCGAGAAGCCGAGCTTCCAGGTGAACTCGGTGCACGGCCAGGGCGTCAACAAGCTCGCGCCGGGCCTGCGCGTCGAGGCGCGCGCGCCCGACGGCCTGGTCGAGGCCTTCTCGATGGCCGAGGCCAAGTCCTTCAACCTCTGCGTGCAATGGCATCCCGAATGGCAGGCCGCGCAGAACCCGATCTCGCTGCGCCTGTTCAAGGCCTTCGGCGCCGCCTGCCAGTCGTTCCGCGACCGCCACCGGGAGCCGCACCGCGACCCCGACCGTTAGGTGCGTTCCACCCTGCCCTGACGCTCGACCCAACCGCGGTCATCCTGACCTGCGGCCAACGAATCAAACAGGTGATCCCATGGTGGACAAGAACAACTTCAACTTCAGCGACCTCGAACAGTGGCTCAACGACCGCCGCGTGACCGAGATCGAGTGCCTGGTGCCCGACCTCACCGGCGTGGCCCGCGGCAAGATCCTGCCGCGCGAGAAATTCACCGAGGACCGCGGCATGCGGCTGCCCGAGGCCATCGTCGCGATCGGCGTCACCGGTGAATTCCCCGAGGAAGGCCCGTACTACGACGTGATCCACGCGACCGACCGCGACATGCACCTGCGGCCGGATCCGAGCACGGTGCGCATCGTGCCGTGGGCGGTCGACCCGACCGCGCAGGTCATCCACGACTGCTTCGACCGCGACGGCAAGATGATTCCGTACGCGCCACGCTCGGTGCTGCGCAACATCTGCGACCTGTACGCCGCCGAGGGCTGGGACCCGGTGGTCGCGCCCGAGCTGGAGTTCTACCTGATCGAGCGCAGCACCGACCCGAACCAGCCGCTGCGCCCGCCGAAGGGCCGCAGCGGCCGCGCCGAGACCTCGCGCCAGGCGTACTCGATCGATGCGGTGAACGAGTTCGACCCGCTGTTCGAGGACATCTACGCCTACTGCGAGCAGATGGAGTTGAACGTCGACACGCTGATCCACGAGGTCGGTGCCGGCCAGATGGAGATCAACTTCTTCCACGACCACCCGCTCGGGCTGGCCGACGAGGTGTTCTTCTTCAAGCGCACGATCCGCGAGGCCGCGCTGCGCCACGAGATGTACGCGACGTTCATGGCCAAGCCGATGGCCAACGAGCCGGGCAGCGCGATGCACGTGCACCAGAGCGTCGTCAGCAAGCTGACCGGCAAGAACATCTTCAGCAACGAGGACGGCTCGCCGTCGAAGGAGTTCTTCTGGTACATCGGCGGGCTGCAGAAGTACACGCCGGCGGCGATGGCGCTGTTCGCGCCCTACGTCAACTCGTACCGCCGGCTCGCACGCTCGACTGCGGCGCCGATCAACATCCAATGGGGCACCGACAACCGCACGGTGGGCATCCGCTCGCCGGTGGCGACGCCGGCGGCGCGGCGCGTCGAGAACCGCGTGATCGGGGCCGACGCGAACCCCTACGTGGCGCTCGCCGCCACGCTCGCCTGCGGCTACCTCGGCATCAAGAACAGGATCGAGCCGGCCGCCGAGTGCAAGGGCGACGCCTACCTGTCGGAGTACCAGCTGCCGCGCTCGCTGAGCGAGGCGCTGGGCTGGCTCGCGGACGAGAAGGACCTGCACGACGTGCTGGGCAAGCCGTTCATCACCGTCTACTCCGAGGTCAAGGAGATCGAGCACGACGAGTTCATGAAGGTGATCTCGCCGTGGGAGCGCGAGCACCTTCTCCTCCACGTCTGACCGAACCCGGAGACCTTGCGATGACTGAAACCACCCGCAGTACCGCGCAGTGGCAGGCCGCCGATGCGGCGCACTACCTGCACCCCTTCACCGACTTCAAGTCGCTCGCGGCCAAGGGCTCGCGCGTGATCACGAAGGCCGACAACATCTACCTGTGGGACAGCGAGGGCAACAAGATCCTCGACGCGATGTCCGGCCTGTGGTGCGTCAACGTCGGCTACGGCCGCCAGGAGCTGATCGACGCGGCGACCGCGCAGCTGAAGCAGCTGCCGTTCTACAACTCGTTCTTCCAGACCGCGACGCCGCCGGCGATCGAGCTGGCCGAGCTGCTGGCGCAGGTGACGCCGCCGCAGTTCCAGCATGTGTTCTTCAGCGGCTCCGGCTCCGAGGGCAACGACACCGTGGTGCGCATGGTGCGGCGCTACTGGGACGTGCTCGGCCAGCCCGAACGCACGGTGATCATCAGCCGCAACAACGCGTACCACGGCTCGACGATGGCCGGCGCCTCGCTCGGCGGCATGAGCGGCATGCATGCGCAGGGCGGGCTGCCGATTCCCGGCATCGTGCACATCGAGCAGCCGTTCTGGTTCGAGAACGGTCAGGGGATGAACCGCGAGACCTTCGGCGTGCGCGCGGCCGATTGGCTGGAGGCGAAGATCCTCGAGGTCGGCGCCGACAAGGTGGCGGCCTTCATCGGCGAGCCGGTGCAAGGCGCCGGCGGCGTGATCGTGCCGCCGTCGAGCTACTGGCCGGCGATCCAGCGCATCTGCGACAAGCACGGCATCCTGGTGGTCTCCGACGAGGTCATCACCGGGTTCGGGCGCACCGGCCGCTGGTTCGGCTGCGAGACGATGGGCTTCAAGCCCGACCTGATGACCTTCGCGAAGGGCGTGAGCTCGGGCTACATCCCGCTCGGCGGCGTGATGGTCGGCGAGCGCATCGCGAAGGTGCTGATCGAGCAAGGCGGCGAGTTCAACCACGGCTACACCTACTCCGGGCACCCGGTGGCCTGCGCGGTGGCGCTGGCCAACATCCGGCTGATCCAGCGCGAGGGGCTGGTCGAGCGCGTGCGCACCGAGCTCGGGCCGCATCTCGCGGCGCGCTTCGCCGAGCTCGGCGAGCACCCGCTGGTGGGCGAGGCGCAGACCTGCGGAATGAYGGGTGCGCTGCAGCTGGTGAAGGACAAGTCGGCCAACCGCGTGTTCGACAGCGCGCTCGAAGTCGGCATGGTGTGCCGCGGCCACTGCTTCGGCAACGGGCTGATCATGCGCGCGGTCGGCGACCGGATGATCGTCGCACCGCCGCTGGTGATGACGATCGCGCAGGTCGACGAGATGGTCGCGCTGATCCGCAAGTGCCTCGACCTCACCCTCGCCGACGTCAAACAGCGCGGCTGGCTCTGATTCCATACCCCGGTTTTTCTCAACATGAAGGACATGACCATGAAGCAGGTGTTCGGTGCATTGGGATGTGCTGTGGCTGCAATGCTGTGGGGCACGGCCGCCTTGGCGCAGGAGGAAGACAAGGTCATCAACATCTACAACTGGTCCGACTACATCGCCGAGGACACGCTGGCCAACTTCGAGAAGGAGACCGGCATCAAGGTGCGCTACGACAACTTCGACAACAACGAGATCGTCCACGCGAAGCTGGTGGCCGGCAAGAGCGGCTACGACGTGGTCGTGCCGTCGTCGTACTGGGCCAAGCTGCAGGCCGACGGCGGGCTGCTGCGCAAGCTCGACAAGAGCAAGCTGCCGAACCTGAAGAACATGGACCCGCAGATCCAGGCGACGCTCGCGAAGCTGGACCCGGGCAACGACTACATGGCCGACTGGCTGTGGGGCTACACCACGGTGGGCATCAATGTCGACAAGGTGAAGGCGGCGCTGGGCAGCCTGCCGATGCCCGACAACGCCTGGGACCTGGTGTTCAAGCCGGAGTACATCAGCAAGCTCAAGTCGTGCGGCGTGTCCTTCCTCGACTCGCCGACCGACGTGGTGCCGGCCGCGATGCACTACCTCGGCAAGGCGGCGTTCTCGCGCAATGCCGGCGATTACCAGGGCGTGCCTGACCTGCTGAAGAAGGTCCGCTCGTCGGTGACGCTGTTCAGCTCGTCGGGCTACATCAACGACATGGCCAACGGCTCGATCTGCGTGGCGCTCGGCTGGTCGGGCGACATCAACATTGCCCGCCAGCGCGCGATCGACAGCAAGACCGGCCAGAAGATCGAGGCGCTGATCCCGAAGACCGGCGGCGTGCTGTTCTTCGACACGATGGTGATCCCGGCCGATGCGCCGCACCCGGACAACGCGCACAAGTTCATCAACTACATCATGCGGCCCGAGGTGCATGCCTCGCTGACGAACAAGGTGTTCTACGCGAACCCGAACAAGGAATCGCGCAAGTTCATCAAGCCCGAGGTGGCGAGCAACCCGACGGTGTTCCCGGGCGATGCCGACAYGCAGAAGATGGCGTTGCCCGATGCGGTGACGAACGACATCCGGCGCACGATGACGCGCATCTACACCTCCTTCAAGACCGGCGTCTGATCGGAGCGGCGATGACCAGCACACCGCAAGCCGGTTTCCTGCGCATCGAAGACGTGGTGAAGGATTTCGGCGGCGGTGCCGTCGCGGTCAACCACGTCAGCGTCGACATCGCGAAGGGCGAGATCTTTGCCTTGCTCGGTTCGTCGGGCTGCGGCAAGACGACGCTGCTGCGCATGCTGGCGGGTTTCGAGACGCCGACCTCGGGCCGTATCGTGCTCGACGGCAAGGATCTCGCCGGCCTGCCGCCGTATGCGCGGCCGTTGAACATGATGTTCCAGTCGTATGCGCTGTTCCCGCACCTGACGGTGTGGGACAACATCGCGTTCGGGTTGCGGCGCGACCGGCTGCCGAAGGCCGAGATCGCCGAGCGGGTCGACGCGATGCTGAAGCTGGTGCAGCTGACCAAGTACGGCAAGCGCAAGCCGCACCAGTTGTCGGGCGGCCAGCAGCAGCGGGTGGCGCTGGCGCGCAGCCTGGCGAAGAAGCCGCAGCTGCTGCTGCTCGATGAGCMGCTGGGCGCTCTCGACAAGAAGCTGCGCGAGGAAACGCAGATCGAGCTGGTGAACATCATCGAGGAGGTCGGCGTGACCTGCGTGATGGTGACGCACGACCAGGAAGAGGCGATGACGATGGCTTCGCGCATCGCGGTGATGAGCGAAGGCGGTTTCCTGCAGGTGGGGCCGCCGGCCGACATCTACGAGACACCGGCGACGCGCTTCGTGGCCGACTTCATCGGCAACGTGAACCTGATGGACGGCGCGGTCACCGAGGACCAGCCCGACCACGTGGTGATCACCTGCCCCGACTGCACGCACTACGTGGGCCACGGCATCACCGGCACCGAGGGCATGGAGGTGACGGTGGCGTTGCGGCCCGAGAAGATCCAACTGTCGCGGCAGGCGCCTGACGGTGAGCATGGGCCGCACAACCGGGCCCGCGGCAAGGTGAAAAACCTCGCGTACTTCGGCAGCTTCACGGTGTTCCACATCCAGCTTCCCAGCGGGGCGATGCTGAAGGTCAGCCAGAACAACTCGGAGCGGCACCGCGACGACGTGATCACCTGGGACGACGAGGTCTGGGCGCATTGGTCTCCGTCTGCTCACGTGGTGCTGACGCAATGAGAGCGCCAAGCTGGTGGAGAGGAAGAAGCGCCGTCATCGGCATCCCGTACCTGTGGCTGCTGGCGTTCTTCCTCGCTCCGTTCCTGATCGTGCTGAAGTACAGCGTGTCCGAAATGGGCGCCGTGACGCCGAACGACATCACGAGCGTCGCCGACGGCGCACTGAAGATCACGCTGAAGTTCGGCAACTACGTGTTCATGACCGGCGACGCGCTGTACTTCAAGGCCTATGTGTCGAGCCTGAAGTTCGCGGCCATCACCACGCTGCTGTGCCTCGCGATCGGCTACCCGTTCGCCTACTTCATGGCCCGGGCGAAGCAGTCGCTCCAGCCCGCCCTGCTGATGCTCGTGATGCTGCCGTTCTGGACCTCGTTCCTGCTGCGCGTCTATGCCTGGAAAGGCCTGCTCGAGGAAAACGGCTGGGTGCACCGCATCGTCGTGGGCCTGCACCTCGACACCCTGCTCGTGCAGGCGCAGATGATCGACGTGCCCGGCAAGCTGATGAACACGCCCTTCTCGCTCGTGATCGGCATGACCTACACCTACCTGCCGTTCATGATCCTGCCGCTGTACGCCAACCTCGCGAAGATGGACCTGCGCCTGCTCGAGGCCGCCGCCGACCTCGGCGCGACACCGTGGCAGGCCTTCTGGCGCATCACCGTGCCGCTGTCCAAGGCCGGCATCATCGCCGGCTCGATGCTGGTGTTCATCCCCTGCGTCGGCGAGTTCGTCACCCCCGAGCTGCTCGGCGGCCCGCAGACCTTGATGATCGGCCGCGTGCTGTGGGACGAGTTCTTCAGCAACAACGACTGGACCATGGCCTCCACGGTCGCCGTCGTGCTGGTGCTGCTGATCGTGTTCCCGCTCGCCCTCTTCAACAAGTACCAGGTCGAAAGCCAGGAGCGCAGGCGATGAGCGGCACCGTGCACCCCAAGGCCGCCTGGTTCGGCCGCGCCTGGCTCATCGGCGGCTTCGCGTTCCTGTACCTGCCGATCGTCACGCTCGTCATCTACTCGTTCAACGCGTCGCCGCTGCCCACCGTGTGGGGCGGCTTCACCTTCGAGTGGTACGGCAAGCTCGCCAACGACCGCGAAATGCTGTCCGGCCTCTGGCTGTCGCTGAAGATCGCCTTCCTCAGCGCCTGCGGCTCGGTCCTGCTGGGCACGCTCGCCGCCTTCTCGCTCGTCAAGTACCGGCGCTTCACCGGCCGCACCCTCTTCAACGGCCTGGTCAACGCACCGCTGGTGATGCCCGAGGTGATCTGCGGGCTGTCGCTGCTGCTGATGCTGGTGTCGGTGCAGAAGGCCGTCGGCTTTCCCGAGCGCGGGCTGATGACGATCTGGCTCGGCCACCTGCTGCTCGGCATGTCGTACGCCACCGTCGTCGTGCAGGCCCGCCTGCAGGACCTGAACCCCTCGCTCGAAGAGGCCGCGATGGACCTCGGCGCCCGGCCCTGGCAGGTGTTCACGCTGGTCACGCTGCCGATGATCGGCCAGGCGCTCGCCTCGGCCTGGCTCCTCACCTTCAGCCTGTCGCTCGACGACGTGGTGGTGTCGGCCTTCCTGTCGGGCCCCGGCGCCACCACGATGCCGCTGGTGATCTTCTCGCGCGCCCGGCTCGGCCTGAACCCGAGCGTCAACGCGGTGGCCACCGTGATCATCGTGATCGTCGCCATCTGCGTCGCGGCGGCCAGCCTCTGGATCGCGCGCGCCGAGCGGCGCCGCATCCAGGAAATGAACGCGGCGCAGCGTGGCGCCTGACACCAGAACACCCCGAATCCAACCCCGAGGAGAAAACCGATGAAGTTCGCGAAGCTCTCGACCCTGGCGCTGGCCGTCGCCGCCGCCTGTGCGGCCCCCGCCCAGGCCCAGTCGAACAAGGAGTTGATGGACGAGCTGAAGGCGATGAAGCAGCGCATCGCCGACCTCGAGAAGAAGCTGGCCGAGAAGTCGGCGGCTGAAGCGAAGCCCACGGAGAAGCAATGGGGCATGACCCCCGAGCAGGTGCAGGAGTTCAACCGCATCGCCATCAAGACCGAGGCGCTCGAAGACGGGATGGAAGCGCAGGGGCTGAAGGGCCTGAAGATCAGCGGCTACTTCGACCCGAGCTACATCTACAACAAGAACCAGCACCGTGCCGGCTTCCAGTTCCTGAACCGCGTCTCGGACGACGGCTACAACTACGACAACTCCTACTTCGGCGTCGCGAGCCTCGATTTCCAGAAGGAGATGGACGGCGGCACCAAGTGGCGCCTGACGCTGATGCCCAACCGCGGTGCCGGCTCGATCGCCGACCCGGACGGCAACAGCATCGTGCACGAGGCCTCGGTGTCGATCCCGCTCGGCGACCTGCAGACGCGCTTCCTCGCCGGCCAGATCCCCGACTGGTCGGGCTACGAGTACGTGCAGCCGACGCAGACCAAGCTGGTCACGCGCGGCCTGCTGCTCGACTTCACCGAACCCACCGCCTACACCGGCGCCGGCATGGAGTTCATCCGCGGCAAGTGGGACACCAAGCTGCTGGTCGCCAACTACAACAAGACCAGGCAGGGCGCGAACCAGAAGTCGCCGGTGTTCGCGTACCGCGTCGACTACGCGAAGGGCGAGTTCAACGGTTTCGGCTTCGCCGGCGTGCACGGCAAGGTCGCCAACTTCTCCGAGAGCGCGATCGACCCGGCCACGCTCGAGGTGATCCCGCAGGACGACTCCCGGCTCGACCTGTTCGAGATCGACGGCTACTTCATCCGCGGCGACTGGACGGTGCAGGGCCAGGTCGGCTTCGGCCGGCAGCGCAATGCGTCGATCGTGCCGGCGGCCGATGGCAGCCTGCGCGACGCGCAGTGGTGGGGGCTGTCGGCACTCGCGGCCTACAAGTTCGAGCCGCGCTTCGAGGGCGTGGTGCGGGCCGACTACATCAACAACAAGAAGAACGGTGGCGGGCTGCTGCAGTACTCGGTGGCCGACGACCGCAACGGCATCGGCCCCGATCCGGCGCTGGGCTGCGCACCGGGCGCGCTGGTCGAGGGCTGCGACGACGGCGCGAACCGCTATGCGCTGGCGGTCGGCTTCAACTACCTGCTGACCCGCAACACGGCCCTGAAGGCCGAATACCGGCTCGACCGCGCGACACTGCCGGTGTTCCTGGACACCGGCGACGGCAGCTACAAGAAGAGCAACCACCTGCTGGGCGCGTCGGTCGTGGTGTCGTTCTGATCAAGGACCTGACGAAGGAGACAGCATGAGCTCGATCGACTGGGCAGCACGCGCGGCCGCGTTGCAATTCGACGGCCGCGCGGTGATCAACGGCCAGCGCGTCGCGGCGCGCGACGGCGAGACCTTCGGCTGCGTGTCGCCGCTCGACGGCCGCACGCTGGCGCAGGT
>NZ_JBFUGW010000120.1:0-19319 GCF_056402735.1 Rhizobacter sp. P3_C12 | reverse complement strand
GCAGCATGGCCTCCTGGCGCAGCTGCACGAGCTGGTCGGGCGACGAGGCGGCCAGCTCGGGGGGCGCCGCGCCCATCGCCTCGAGCGGCTGCCGGCGGGCGAGCAGCAGGTCGCCGTACACCAGCTGCGCGAGCTGGAAGTTGGGCACGTCGCGCGTCAGCGTTTCGGCACGCGCGAGCGCGCTGCGCACATCGCCATCGCGGATCAGCAGATAGATATCGATCAGCCGGGCTTCGGGGGAAGCGGGCGCGGCGGCCACGCCGCTGCGCGCCACGGCCGGCTTCAGCGGCGCAGCCACGGCCCCGCCTGCCGCCCACGGCAGCGCCAGGCAGACAGGCAGTGCCGCGCGGCGGCACCACTCACGCAGGCGTCGGATCACGAACCGGTGCTTTCCTTCTGGATCAACCAGCGGCCGGAGACGCGCACCAGGTCGAGCCGCTTGCGACTGGACACCTTCAGCGCGTCGGCGCTGTAGGCCTGGCGCACCTGCACGACGGCCTTGTCGCCTTGCACACGGATGTCGAAGTCGCTCAGGTTCACCGAGATGCTGCGCTTGCCGGTGATGCGGGCGCGGCGTTCGGCCTCCCAGGCGGCGCGCGATTTGCCACCGTTGAAATCGTGGGTGTAGGACGCGAAGTAGGCGTCCATGTCCTTGCTGGCCCAGGCCGCGGCCCACGCGAGCACGGCGGTTTGCACCGCCTTCGCGTCTTCGGTGGCGGCGGCCGGTGAAGAAGCCACCGCTGCGGGCGCAGGCGCTGGGTTCGGCGTGGCGACCGGGGCCGGCGCGGGAACGGGTGCAGGAGCAGGAGCAGGCACTGGAGCCGGCTTCGGCGCGGCGGCAACGACCGGCGGCGGGGCAGGGACGGGGGCCACTGGGGGAACCGGCGCCGGCGCAGGCTTGGCCGCAGCGACCACCGCCGGCGGCTCCGAGCGCGTCATCGGCGAGAACAGGTCGCGGATCATCGCGAGCTTCGGGCTCACCTTGGCGGTGCTGCTGCCGTCGATCTGCAGCGCGCGCGAATAGGCCTGGCTCGCGAGCTTCGCGTACACGTCGCCGAGGTTCTCGTAGGCGGTCGCATAGCTCGGGTTGGTGCGGATCGCCGCCTCGAGCGAGCGCCGCGCCTGGTCGTACTGGCCCTGCTTGCTGTAGAGCACCGCGAGGTTGTTGTGCGGCTCGGGCAGCTCGGGGTGGTCTTCGGTGAGCTTCACGAACACCGCGATCGCGTCGTTCGACTTGCCTTGCTCCGACAGCACCAGGCCCTTCAGGAAGCGCATGCGGGCGTCCTTCGGCCTGGTGGAGAGGAACTGGTCGGCCTTCTGGTTCGCCTCGGCCAGCCGGCCCGCACCGAGCAGGCCGTCGACATCGCCGTACTCGTCGGCCCGCGCGGTGCTGGCCGCGGTGCTGGCGATCGTGAACACGGTGAACGCGGCCAGGGCGACGAGCGAAGAGCGTGGAGTCATCAGGTGGCCGCGAGGTTTGGGATGGGCGCCGTGGGGCGGAACGAGGTGCGGATACGGCCCGCTATACTGCGAAAATTGTATAGCAGCCCCACGGCTGCAAGCCCTTCGACCCTCTGGCCAGGCCCTATGAGCGGTTCCACTGCAGCACTCCGCCGATGACCCTGAGCATCTTCAACACCTTGTCGCGCCAGACCGAGGTGTTCACGCCGATCGAACCCAACCATGTGCGCATGTATGTGTGCGGCATGACGATCTACGACCTGTGCCACGTCGGCCATGCGCGCTTCATGATGGCCTTCGATGTCGCCGCACGCTGGCTGCGCACGCTGGGCTACCAGGTCACCTACGTGCGCAACATCACCGACATCGACGACAAGATCATCCGGCGCGCGCTCGAGCGCAACATCCCGATCCGCCAGCTGACCGACGAGATGACGGCCGCGATGCATGAAGACGTGGCCGCCCTCGGCATCCTGCCGCCGACCCACGAGCCGCGCGCGACGCAGTACGTGCCGCAGATGCTGCAGATGATCGCCACGCTCGAGCGCAAGGGCTATGCCTACCGCTCGCCGAACGGCGACGTGAACTATGCGGTGCGCAAGTTCGACGGCTACGGCAAGCTGTCGGGCAAGTCGCTCGACCAGCTGCGCGCCGGCGAGCGCGTGGCCGTGCTCGACGGCAAGGACGACCCGCTCGACTTCGTGCTGTGGAAATCCGCCAAGCCGACCGAGCCCGACGATGCCAAGTGGGCCAGCGAGTTCGGCGCCGGCCGCCCGGGCTGGCACATCRAGTGCTCGGCGATGAGCTGTGCGCTGCTCGGCGAGCAGTTCGACATCCACGGCGGCGGCATGGACCTGCAGTTCCCGCACCACGAGAACGAGATCGCGCAGAGCGAGGGCGCGAGCGGCAAGCGCTTCGTCAACGTGTGGATGCACAACGGCTTCCTGAACGTCGTCAACGAGCAGGGCGAGAACGAGAAGATGTCGAAGTCGCTCGGCAACTTCTTCACGATCCGCGACGTGCTGAAGCACTACGACGGCGAGACGCTGCGCTTCTTCATGCTGCGCACGCAGTACCGCAGCCCGCTGAACTTCGGCCCCGCCAACCTCGACGACGCGCGCAACGCGCTGCGCCGGCTCTACACCGCGCTGGTCGACCTCGACGTGCCGGAACTGCCGGTCGACTGGGCGCAGCCGCAGGCCGCGCGCTTCCGCGCCGCGATGAACGAGGACTTCAACACGCCGGAAGCGGTGGCAGTGCTGTTCGAGCTCGCGACCGAGCTGAACAAGAGCCGCTCGCCGCAGCAGGCGGCGCTGTTCAAGGGGCTGGCCGCGACGCTCGGGCTGCTGCAGCAGAACGCGCGCAGCTACCTGCAGGCCGGCAGCCAGCTCGACGACGCCGCGATCCAGGCGCAGATCCAGGCCCGGGCCGATGCGAAGAAGGCGCGCGATTTCGCGCTTGCCGACCGCATCCGCCACGACCTGCTCGCGCAAGGCATCGTGCTCCAGGACTCCGCGCAAGGCACGACCTGGATGAAGGCCTGATCCGTGGCGCGCTCCGTCACTCCCGAGTATTGGGACGAGGCGTGCAGGCACCTCGTCAAGCGCGACCGGGTGATGCGCAAGCTGATCCCGCAGTTCGGCGAAGGCCGGCTGCAAAGCCGCGGCGATGCGTTCACCACGCTCGCGCGCTCGATCGTCGGCCAGCAGAGTTCGGTGGCGGCCGCGCAGGCCGCGTGGGAGCGCGTGGCCGCGCTGCTCGACGGCGGCTCGCAGCGCATCCAGCCGGCGGCGGTRCTGGCGATCGAATCCACGCAGATGCGCGATGCCGGGCTGTCGGCTCGCAAGGTCGACTACCTGGTCGACCTGGCACAGCACTTCGAAGCCGGCAGCGTGCACGTGCGCCAGTGGCAGCAGATGGACGACGAGGCGATCGTCGACGAGCTGGTCGCGATCCGCGGCATCGGCCGCTGGACCGCCGAGATGTTCCTGATCTTCCACCTGATGCGCCCCAACGTGCTGCCGCTGGACGACCCCGGCCTCATCAAGGGCATCAGCCACAACTACTTCAGCGGCGAGCCGGTTTCGCGGGCCGAGGCACGCGAAGTGGGCGACGCCTGGGCGCCTTTTCGCTCGGTGGCCACATGGTACATTTGGCGCAGTCTCGACCCGCTTGCCGTGGCATATTGACGGCCCGCAAGCCAGCCCCCATCGTTGGGCAGGGCATCCTCCTTCAAGAACAGGGATCAAGATAAATGAGCAAACGCCATTTCCTTGAATTCGAGCAACCCATTGCCGAACTCGAAACCAAGATCGAAGAGCTGCGCTACGTGCAAAGCGAATCGGCCGTCGACATCTCCGAAGAGATCGACCGCCTGGGCAAGAAGAGCCAGCAGCTCACGAAGGATGTCTACGCCAGCCTGTCACCCTGGCAGGTCACGCAGATCGCCCGCCATCCGCAGCGCCCGTACACGCTCGACTACATCAGCGAGATCTTCACCGACTTCCAGGAACTGAAGGGCGACCGCGCCTTCGCAGACGACCAGTCGATCGTCGGCGGCCTGGCGCGCTTCAACGGCCAGGCCTGCATGGTGGTGGGCCACCAGAAGGGCCGCGACACGAAGGAACGCGCGGCGCGCAACTTCGGCATGTCGCGCCCCGAGGGTTACCGCAAGGCGCTGCGCCTGATGAAGCTGGCCGAGAAGTTCGGCATCCCGGTGTTCACGCTGGTCGACACGCCGGGGGCCTACCCGGGCATCGGCGCCGAGGAGCGCGGGCAATCGGAGGCGATCGGCCGCAACATCTTCGAGATGGCGCAGCTCGAGGTGCCGATCATCTCGACCATCATCGGCGAGGGCGGCTCGGGTGGGGCGCTGGCGATCAGCGTCGGCGACCAGGTGCTGATGCTGCAGTACTCGGTGTACTCGGTGATCTCGCCGGAAGGCTGCGCCTCGATCCTGTGGAAGACCTCGGAGCGCGCCTCCGATGCCGCCGAAGCGCTGGGCATCACGGCGCATCGCCTGAAGGCGCTCGGCCTGGTCGACAAGATCGTCAACGAGCCGGTCGGTGGCGCGCACCGCGACACCAAGCAGATGGCCTCGTTCCTGAAGCGCGCGCTGAACGACGCGCTGCGCCAGGTCAGCGACCTGAAGCCGAAGGAACTGCTGCAGCGCCGCTACGAGCGCCTGCGTGCCTACGGCCGTTTCACCGACACCAAGGACCACTGACCCCGCCGTGGCGACGTTGGCGCCGAAGCGCGTCGCGGTCGCCTACAGCGCGGGCCGCGATTCGACGGCCCTGCTGCATGCCACGGTGCATGCGGCACGCGGCACCGGGGTCGAGGTACTGGCCCTCCATGTTCATCACGGACTGAGCCCGCATGCCGATGCGTGGCTCGCCCACGGGCAACGGCAATGCGCGCGCTGGGCGCGCCTCGGCCTGCCGGTGCGCTTCATCGTGCATCGATTGAGCGATGCGCCGCGCGGCGGCGACAGCGTCGAGGCCTGGGCGCGGCAGGCGCGCTACGACGCGTTGCGCGCGATGGCGCTGGAGGCGCATGCGAGCCTCGTGCTGCTGGCCCATCACCGGCGCGACCAGGCCGAGACGCTGCTGCTGCAGGCGCTGYGCGGCGGTGGTGTGGCAGGGCTGGCGGGCATGCCACGCCGCATCGAGCGCGACGGCATGGTCTGGGAGCGGCCCTGGCTCGATGCGCCGCGCGAAGCGATCGAGGCCTATGTGCGCCGGCACCGGCTGCGCTTCATCGACGACGACAGCAACAGCGATGAGCGCTTCGCCCGCAACCGGCTGCGGCTCGCGGCGTGGCCGGCGATCGTCGAGGCGTTCCCGCAGGCCGAGGCCTCGCTCGCGCAGTCGGCGCGCTGGGCGCAGCAGGCCGCGGCCGCGCTCGACGAGCTGGCGGCGATCGATCTCGAACGCGTGGCCGATGCGAGTGGCCTCAGCGTGACCGAATGGCGCACGCTCAGCGAAGCGCGGCAATCGAACGCGCTGCGGGCCTGGCTCGCGTCGATCGGCCAGCCGGCACCGGCCAGCCTCGTGCTGCGGCTGCAGCAGGAACTGGGCGGCCAGGGCGCCTGGCCGGCGGCCGGCGGCGAGCTGCGCGTGCACCGCAGCCGCCTCGGCTTCGTCGCATCACGGCCAGCCCTTGTGGAGACGCCGGAACGCGAATCGGCGCTGAGCATCCGCCGTGCCGGGCGCCACGCGTTGCCGGGCTGGGGCGGCGAACTCGTCGCGACGCGCGTGACGCACGACGGCATTCCGCTCGCGTGGCTGGGTGCACTGGTGCTGCGCGCGCGCGAAGGCGGGGAGCAGTTCCAGGCAGGCCTGGGCCGTCCGCCGCGCAGCCTGAAGAAGCAGTACCAGGCGGCGGCAGTGCCGGCGTGGGACCGGGACGGGCCGCTCGTCTACAGCGGCGGGCAACTGCTGTTCGTGCCGGGGCTCGGCATCGACGCCCGCGTGATCGGCTTGCCGGGGCAGGCGCAGGTGAGCCTGGCCTGGCGGCGCATTCCGCGCGGTTAAAATGCCCGGTTGCGATCGACTCGCGACCCTTTTCTCCACTCGCGGCAAGACCTCTTTCATGGCACTCATCGTTCACAAGTACGGCGGCACCTCCATGGGCAGCACGGAGCGCATTCGCAACGTCGCGAAACGCGTTGCCAAATGGGCCCGCGCCGGCCACCAGATGGTGGTCGTTCCCTCGGCGATGAGCGGCGAGACGAACCGCCTGCTCGGCCTCGCGAAAGAGCTGTCGCCGGCCTCGCCGACCACCGCGGTCGACCGTGAACTCGACATGATCGCGTCGACCGGCGAGCAGGTCTCGGTGGGCCTGCTGTCGATCGCGCTGCAGGCCGAAGGCATGCAGGCCGTCAGCTACGCCGGCTGGCAGGTGCCGGTGCAGACCGACAGCTCGTACACGAAGGCGCGCATCCAGAGCATCGACGACGCCCGCGTGCGCGCCGACCTGGCGCAGGGCAAGGTGGTGGTCATCACCGGCTTCCAGGGCATCGATGCCGACGGCCACATCACGACGCTCGGCCGGGGCGGCTCGGACACCTCGGCGGTGGCGGTCGCGGCCGCGATGAAGGCCGACGAATGCCTGATCTACACCGACGTCGACGGCGTCTACACGACCGACCCGCGCATCGTTCCCGATGCGCGCCGGCTGCACACCATCAGCTTCGAGGAGATGCTCGAGATGGCGAGCCTCGGCTCCAAGGTGCTGCAGATCCGCTCGGTCGAGTTCGCCGGCAAGTACCGCGTGCCGCTGCGCGTGCTGTCGAGCTTCACGCCGTGGGACATCGACATCACCGAGGAAGCGCGCTCGGGCACCCTGATCACCTTTGAGGAAGACGAGAAAATGGAACAAGCCGTTGTGTCGGGCATCGCGTTCAACCGCGACGAGGCCAAGATCACCGTGATGGGCGTGCCCGACAAGCCGGGCATCGCGTACCAGATCCTGGGCCCGGTGGCCGACGCGAACATCGACGTCGACGTGATCATCCAGAACATCTCGCACGAAGGGAAGACCGACTTCTCGTTCACCGTGCACCGCAACGACTACACGCGCACGATGGAGCTGCTGAAGAACACCGTGCTGCCGAAGACCGGTGCCGCGCAGGTGATGGGCGACACCAAGATCTGCAAGGTGAGCATCGTCGGCATCGGCATGCGCTCGCACGTGGGCGTGGCGAGCAAGATGTTCGGCTGCCTGAGCGAAGAGGGCATCAACATCCAGATGATCACCACCAGCGAGATCAAGACCAGCGTCGTGATCGACGAGAAGTACATGGAGCTGGCGGTGCGCGCGCTGCACAAGGCGTTCGATCTGGAGCAGGCCGCCGCCTGAAATCGTCAAAACTGCGGCTAGAATCGCAGTCTTCGCCGGAGTCGTGACCGAGTGGCCGAAGGTGCTCCCCTGCTAAGGGAGTATGTGGGCAAAACCTGCATCGAGGGTTCGAATCCCTCCGACTCCGCCAGGATAGTGTTCGGCGAAATTCGCTGAAAGCCGTGAAAGCCCCGCCAAACCTAGGTTTGCGGGGCTTTTTTGTTTCGTCGGAGTTCGCTGAGCTTCGTTGACAGCCAGGCCGTCCCAGGGGAATCATTCGGGGCACAAAACAGGTTGTGCCCCTGGCACAGCTCCAAATTCCCCGATTCCCCTCTCTCATGCCTCTGACCGACCTAGCCTGCAAGAAAGCCACCTGTCCCGACACCAAGGCCCGCGAGCGCTACACCGACTCCGGTGGCCTCTACCTGGAAGTCCTCCCGAGCGGATCGAAGTACTGGCGTTGGAAGTACTACTTCGCCGGCAAGGAAAAACGCCTTGCCCTTGGAACCTATCCCGATGTCTCGTTGGTGCAAGCCCGCCTCGACCGCGACAAGGCCCGCGGTGCCCTGAAGGAAGGCGACGACCCGGTTCAACTGCGGAAGGACGCGAAGGCGGCCCGCCGTGTGGCCATTGGCACCTCATTCGAGGTGGTGGCCATGAGCTGGTGGGAACACTGGCGCGGCACCCGCAGCCCGCGGCACGCCGACTACGTTTTACGGCGCCTGCAGCTCGATGTGTTCCCCGAGCTGGGGCGCAAGCCGGTTGCCGACATCCTCGCTCCGCACATCCTTGCCATGGCGAAGAAGATCGAGGCCCGAGGCGCTCTCGACATTGCAAAACGCTGCTATCAGACCTGCGGCCAGGTGTTTCGCTATGCGATCGCTCACGGCCTGGCCCTCCGCAACCCATGTGCCGACGTGAAGCCGTCGGACGCCCTCAAGCCGCGCCAGGTCGAGAACTTCGCTCGGCTTCACCTGCGGGACGTGCCGGAGTTGCTTCTCAAGATCGACGCGTACCAAGGTTCGGCATATACGCGCCTGGCCATGAAGTTGATGACGCTGACGTTCGTGCGTACCACTGAGCTGGTCGAGGTGACGTGGGACGAGATCGACCTGGAACGCGCTGAGTGGCGCATTCCCGCCGAGCGCATGAAGATGCGCTTCCCGCACATCGTGCCGCTGTCTCGTCAGGCTATCGAAGTCATCCGCACACTGGAACAGCTTCGCAACCGAAGCCCGTACGTGTTCCCTGGCGAGCGCGACCACGAGAAGCCAATGAGCAATAACACGATCCTGACCGCGCTCAAGCGGATGGGGTACGCGGGGCGGATGACCGGTCATGGCTTCCGAAGCATCGCCTCCACCGCGCTCAGCGAATGGAAGTTTCCGGAAAAGATCGTTGAGCCGCAGCTGGCGCACATGAAGCGCAATCAGGTGGCTGCGATCTACAACACGGCGGAGTACCTCACAGAGCGAGCCGAAATGATGCAGTGGTACGCCGATTACATCGATTCAATCCGCCAAGGCGGACCCGTGCTGCCCGTCAAAAAGGCAGCGTAAAAGCGGAAAGGCCAGGTGCGTCAACACCCGGCCTCTCCTAACCACAACCCACCTGCTTCAGAGGTGAATATGGCTATTTCGAATGATAGCGGCGCAAGCTTGCGCCGCAATGATTGGTTCTCGGGCGCCCTGCCCGGCGTGCACCGGTTCTGCCTGGTGCATGACGTTCGTCACTCCGCACGGGAGGCCTGACGATGGAACCGTATATCAAGACCCAGCGGCTGTACATGAAGGCGGCCGAGCAGACCAAGTTGCCAGGGATGGCAGTGATGAAGTTCGCCGAGCTGGTGAACGAGGTCGCGAGCGGCATGCAGGTGCTTTTCTCGATTCGCGAAACGATGTACCTGGACACCACCGTCCACGAGCAGCCATACGCGCCGCTGCTGTCAGAGCACGACGTGCAGGCGCTCGATCGCATGGCCCGTGCGTCGCTGGAAATGCTCACGAATGAGAGCGTGCAGCTCATGGACTGGGCCTACGACCACCACACCACCGAGGGCGTGGAGCGACGCCGATTGCACCGACAGCAAATGCCAAAGGGCGGCGGCGCGTGATTTCCGCTGCGGACATGCGGACAAACGACGCAAGACCGCTGCAAGCCGCATGAATGCTGGGTTTGCGGCCCGGAAAGGACTGCGGACAAAGGTGCGGACAAAGTGAGGACAGTGCGGACAAGTCCTCTCTATCTCTTCTCTTTGTTCTCCAGCTTTGTCCTTTCCAGGTCAGCCCTGGCAATGAAATTGTCTCGTCTTGGTGTCTACAGATGAGACAGCGATTTGCATCAAATGGCGTCAGCAGTTTTCAGCCCTGACCGAAGCAATTCGCCTGAACGGTAGCGACTGGCGCCGCAACAAGAAAGCGGGCAGCACCGCAGGTGAATTGCGCCTGGTCGAGCAAAGCGCGCGCACGTCGAGCGACGTGTGGCCATGTCTCCACCTCAATCCATACGAACCATGAACGCAACCGCACAACGTATTCCGGGCACTGCAGGCGAGCGCCTGTTGAGGAAGCCCGAGGTCCTGGCCAAGGTTGGCCTGGGGACCACCAGTCTGTATGCACGAATCAAGGAAGGCCGATTCCCTGCGCCGATCTCGCTCGGCGGGAGCTGCGGCGGCGGCCGAGGCCTCGGAAGGGCTGTCGGCTGGCTCGAGTCGGAGGTCGAAAGTTGGATCGCTGATCGCATCGCCGAGTCCCGTGGCCAACAAGCCGGACCGAGGGAGGCGCAGCGCTGATGACTGAACGCACCCCGAGAAAGTTCACCCCGCGCCGTGTCGACGTGGCGGTCATCCGCAGCGCCCTGTCGTTCCTCTCGGCCGACATCGGCCACGACGAGCGCGCACGCATTGCGTTCGCGGTCTACGACGGCGTCGGCGATGCCGGCGAGGACGCCTGGATGGCGTGGGCCGAGCAGCGGCCAACACCCGATGCCGCCGAGGACCGCGCGACCTGGCGCAGTGCGAAGAAGCCCGGCAAGGTGAAGGTGGGCACGCTGTTCGGCCTGGCCAAGAAACGCGGCTTCACCTTCCCGGCCGACGACACGCCGCCCGAGCTGCGGCCGACGCCCGCCCAGCTCGAAGCCGAGGAACAGGAGAGGGCGGCAGCGCGCGCCCTGCAGGAGGCGCAGTACAGAGAGCGGGCGGACCGCGCAGCGGTCGAGGCGAGGCGCCTGTGGGACGCCGCGAGCGTCGAGGGACACAGCCCGTACCTGGTGCACAAGCGCGTGGGCGCGCACGGCGTGCGCTTCCAGCGTGACGGCACGATGCTGGTTCCGCTGCGCAACGCGCCGGGCGAGCTGCTGAACGTCCAGCGCATCGCACCGACCAAGCCCTCGAAGGAACAGGAGGACAAAGGCACGGGCGAGAAGATGCTTCTGCCAAGCGGGCGCAAGTCCGGGCTGTTCCACTGGATCGGCCAGAGGACGGTGCAGACGCCTGTACTGCTGCTGGCCGAGGGCTACGCGACGGCCGCCAGCCTGCACGAGGCCACGGGCTATCCGGTGGTGGTCGGATTCGATGCCGGCAACCTGAAGCCGGTTGCGGTCGCGCTGCGCTCGATGTTCCCGAAAGCGCGCATCCTGGTGTGCGGMGACGATGACGTGCAGACCGAGGCTCGCACTGGTAAAAATCCTGGGCGCAAAGGGGCCTCCGCCGCCGCCCAATCCGCTGCCGCGGACGGCCTGCCGGCGTTGACGGCATTCCCTGAGGGACTGCCCGAGGCCAAGGGCCTGAAGGACTTCAACGACCTGGCCGTGCACGCCGGCCTGCCGGCTGTTGCTGCCATCGTCGAGGCGGCACTGCAGCAGGAGGCGCCGGCCGCTCCGGCCGCGCCTGCAGCTCCTGTCACGGTGGCCGAGGTGCTTGCTGCGTCAGAGGTGCCGGACGACGAGCCCGAGGAAGAAGAGGCAGAGGCAGAGCCCGAGGCCGAGCCTGTGAAGGCACCGAGCCCCGACCGCTTCAGCCTGACGGCGAAGGGCGTGTGGTACATCGCTCGCGACAAAGAGGGCAACGAGAAGCGGCCGGCGTGGGTCTGCTCGCGCCTGGTCGTCGCAGCGCTCACGCGCACTGACGACGGGAACGGCTGGGGCTACCTCGTGCACTTCGCCGACCCGGACGGCAACGCGAAGTCATGGGCCATGCCGTCCAGCATGCTCGGCGGGGATGGCAACGAGTGGCTGTGCCGCTTGCGCGACATGGGCCTGGAGGTGTCGCCGGCCCAAGGCACTCGCGCACGGATCGTGCAGTACATCGACTCGCGCCGGCCTGCGGAGCGAGTGACCTGCACCGACCGGGTGGGCTGGCATGACGGCGTGTACGTGCTGCCCAGCGAATGCATCGGCGAGACGGAAGGCCGCCACTACGTCTTCCAGAGCGAGGCGGGGATGGACGACACCTACCGCAGCGAAGGCTCGTTGGCGCGGTGGCGGGCCAATGTCTCGGAGCCTTGCATCGGCAACTCGCGTCTGATCTTCGCGCTGTGCTGCGCGTTTGCCGGGCCGATGGCACGTCTGGCCGAGATGGAGAGCGGTGGCTTCCACCTGCGCGGCGACTCCAGCATGGGCAAGACGACCGCGCTGCGCCTGGCTGCGAGCGTTTGGGGACGGCCGAGCTACATGCAGCGCTGGCGCACCACCGACAACGCGCTGGAGGCCACCGCGGTGCAGCACTGCGACAGCACGCTGATCCTCGACGAGTTCGGCCAGCTCGACCCGGACGTGGCGGGGGAGGTCGCCTACATGCTGGCCAACGATCAGGAGAAGGGCCGCGCGACGCGCAACGGCTTCGCACGCAAGCGGCGCACCTGGCGATTGCTGTTCCTGTCCTCGGGTGAGGTGTCGCTCGCGCAGCACATGGCATCAGCCTCGAAGACGCCGCGCGCGGGGCAAGAGGTGCGCATGCTCGACATCCCGCTGGACGCCGGCAAGGGCATGGGCGGGATCGAAGAGCTGCACGACTTCAGCGGGCCGGCCGTCATGGCGGATGAGCTCGTGACCGCTGCGGCGAAGAGCTATGGCCAGGCTGGGCGCACCTGGCTGGAATGGGCCTGCAAGCACTACGAAGAACTGCCCGCGCGCCTGGCGGAAATGATCCGACGCTACCGCGACGACTTCGTGCCCGAGGAAGCGGGCGAGCAGGTGCGCCGAGCCGGCGCGCGATTCGCCTTGGTCGCTGCTGCCGGCGAGCTGGCCACAGAGGCGGGCATCACCGGATGGCCAAAGGGCGAGGCTCACCGGGCGTTGAGCCGTTGCTTCAATGCATGGCTCGAGTCGCGTGGCCACGCCGGCAACGGTGAGGACCAAGCGATGTGCCGCCAGGTGCGCCGCTTCATGGAACTGCATGGCGCGGCCCGCTTCACCTGGTGGAATCGTGCGGCCGACGATCACTCGCCGAACACGCTGATGCGCGCAGGCTTCCGGCGACTGGTCGATGCGGCTGGCAAGCCCATTCGCACGAACTCGGACCATCAACGCGAGTTCGGCGAACGCATGCAGCCCGCGGACGGTGAAGGCACGTCCGTTGAGTTCTTCGTGTTGCCGGAAGTGTTCCGCGGCGAGGTCTGTGCGRGCTACGACTACCGCGCTGTCTGTCGCGTGCTGCTGCAGCGCGGACACCTCGAACCGGGCCATGGCGGTCGCTTCGATCGCAAGGAACGCTTGCCCGGCATCGGGTCGAGCACCTGCTATCGGCTGAAGGCCTCGATCTTCGCGGAGGGCCACTGACATGCACATCGCAACTTACGGGGGGATGCCCGAGGTCGACGGCATCGAGATGATGGGCGAGATGCTTGCGCACGTGAAGTACGGCGTTCCTCTCTCTCCTCAAAGTGCGTACCGGTGGGAGCACGTCATCGTCACGTCCGTGCGGCGCGGTGAGCCGCTCGACACGACGCTGGGCCTGGCGGTGGCGGGCCGTCGCACGGTGCAAAGGCGCCTGCTGCACATGCGTCGCGATGAGCAGCTCATGCATGCGGTTGCGACCGTGTTGCCCGACCCTGCGCTGTCGACCTGGGCGCGATGCATGGAGCTGGCGCCGCGGCTGCGCACTTTCGTCGACCGTGAATGGCCCGCAGTGCGCACGCAAGCCGATCCGCGGGACGACTGGCCCGCCTGGAAAGCGCACCTGTTCCGCGCGATGCAGCAGGACCTTGCGTTGCCGCACTCGGCACGTGGCCTCTATGACGTCGTGCAGCGAGCGCAGGGCTATTCCACACAGAAGCCCGGCACGAAACTGCTCTCACAACAACTTTGAAATCACCATGCAAACGATCCACATCTTTGGCGAAATCGGTACCGAAGTGACTGCGGATTTCATCCGTCAGGAACTGGACCTCTTCAAGGACCAGCCCGTGCTGGTGCGCATCAACTCGGAAGGCGGCGCCGTGTACGACGGCATCGCGATCTATGAGTTGCTGCGCGCTCATCCGTCGCACGTCACGGTCGAGATCACCGGCTGGGCGCTGTCTATTGCCAGCGTCATCGCGATGGGTGGTCGCAAGGTCATCATCGCGCCGTCCGGCCTGATGATGGTCCACAACCCGTGGAGCACCACCAGTGGCAACGCGACCGACCTGCGTCGCACGGCCGACAAGCTCGACCTGGTGCGTGACACGCTCATCACGGCCTATCGGCGCACCGGCCAGGCCGACGACAAGCTGCGAGCCTGGCTCGATGCGGAGACCTGGTTCGACGCCGAGCAAGCGAAGGCGGCCGGCCTGGTCGACGAGATCGCCGACGACTCCTACGACGAGCGGCCCTCCAACGCGCGTGCCTGCGCCTTCTCCATTCCGGACAAGTACAAGCTGCGCCGACCTGCGCTCGCCAATCTGCACCTGCCGCCCCAAAGCCGGCATACGGTCACCCGAGCACCCGAGTCGGCCCCGCTCGCGTCCGCTGCCGGCGCCCCCGTCAGTGACTATGCCCTGTCGATTCGCAACGAAGCGGACACAGCCCGGATCGTGGACATGTTCGAGCGACATATTCTCAGAGCGCCGGACAGCGCGGGCGAGATGGGCAAGTTGATGTTCCAGTGCCTGGCCAACAAGCGGATGACACCAGCCGAGGCGGGCGAGCGCATCCTGAACAAGATGGGCGAGGGCGCGTTCTCGGTCGGCGCAATGGCGTACGTGGACGACCGCGGGCAGACCGTGTGGGCAGGTTCCAGCAGCAGCGGCCCCAGCACGATGCACGAATTCAAGGCCGCTGCCTCTGACGTGCTGCTGGCGCGCGCAGGCGTGCCGGTGGAGAACCCGCACCCGGCCTCGCGTGACCTGCAGCGCCTGACGATGCTCGCGATGGCAGAGAAGGTGCTCTCGATGGCGGGCATCTCGACGTACCGCAAGAGCCAGAACGAGATCATCAAGGCCGCCATGAGCACCTCGGATTTCCCCGAGCTGCTGGCCAACACGACGGGCCGCGCGCTGCGTGCCGGCTACGAGAACGCGCAGGCCACGCACGCGGTGTGGACCGCCGAGCGCGAGGTGCCGGACTTCAAGCCGCAAACCCTGGTGTCGCTGTCCGAGGCGCCGGGCCTGGACAAGGTGCTGGAGCTGGCCAACTACACCTACGGCAGCTTCGCCGAGTCGGCCGAATCGTTCCGCATCGAGACCTTCGGAAAGATCGTCAAGATCTCGCGTCAGGCGCTCATCAATGACGACCTGGACGCCTTCACGCGCATCCCGCAGGCCTACGGTGCTTCCGCGCGCCGCCTCGAAGCCGACAGCGTGTATGCCAAGCTGACGGGCAGCACGCGACTGCGCGATGATCTGCCGCTGTTCCACGCGAAGCATGGCAACCTGGCCGTCGCAGGTGCCGCGCTGTCTGCCGAGACGCTGGGCATTGCACGGGCCGCCATGCGCAAGCAGAAGGGACTGCAGGGGCTGGGGTACTTCGATCCGCAACCGCGCTTCCTGATCGTGCCGGTGTCGCTGGAGACGAAGGCAGAGCAGCTGCTGGCCAGCCTGGTCGATCCGGGCATGGCGAACAACACTGGCAACCCGGAGTGGATTCGTCGCCTGGTGCTGGTCTCCGATCCGCGCCTCGATGAAGTCTCCGAAGCGGCGTGGTACCTCGCTGCGGACCCGACCCAGCACGACACCATCGTGCGCGCCTACCTGGCCGGCGAGCCGCGCCCGTACCTCGAAGAAGACGAGGAATTCGAGCGCGACGCCGTGGCACACAAGTGCCGGCTGGACTTCGGTGTGGGCGTGATCGACTACCGCGGGCTGTACAAGAACCCGGGCAAGTAAAGAGGCAAGACAGGCGGCGGGCGAGAAGTTGGCCATAGCCCGCGGCCTGAGCGTTCGGCGGCACGAACGCGGTTTCCAGGGAACATGGCTGACACCCTCTGAGACGGTGACCGGAAGCACCCCTCAGAACGCGCACCAGGGACGCGAGAATGCAGCGAGGTGCGTAGCAGGGAGCCTGTCCTTCGGGGCGGCTCCCTGCGCCTTTTCAATGACATGGAGCCTCAATGCATTTCGAGAACATCAACGAAGTTTGCGAGCTGGACAGTGAGCACGAAGTGAACCTGTACCTGAACGCCGGCTGGCTGCTGCTGAACACCGTCGCGAAGCGCGATGGCGATCGCAGCTGGTTCGAATACTGCCTGGGTTGGCCGAACGAGCTACCGGGCTGGCATCCGGGAATCTAGATCCAGCTCGATGGCGAGTGTGCAAGCGGCCCCATGCGGGCCGCTTTGCTTTGTCCATCACGCTTTGACCTGCATGCCTTCATCCTCATGCCTTGAGGGCCGCAGGCCTTCTACCGCTCGCCCGCGTAAGGGCGGGGGGCGCAGCTCCTTTCGCGCCGCTGTGGCTCCGATTCACGCCTCGCGGCTGACGCCGGGTGCTCCAGAGAAGAACAGGTTGCCCGCGGGTTCGATGCGGTCTGTCCGCAGGATTTGTCCGCATGTCCGCAGTCCATGAGCCTCTGTCCGCAGTGCCACTGCGGACACGCAAACCCAGCATCCATGCGGGCTAGCGGCCCATTTTGGCGTTTGTCCGCATGTCCGCAGAGATTTTGAGAAGGGGAAGGCGTTGGCCAGTGCGAGCGCCACATGTCGCCGGACTTCGACGGTCCGCCGTCCGCGGCGTCCACAGCCTTTGGCGGACTGTCCGCGGCCCCGTCGCGGACACGCAAACCTAGCATCCATGCGGGCTGGCGGCCGATTCGAGGGCTCGTCCGCACGTCCGCAGCGAAAAGGGTAGAGGGGGCGATTGGCACCCCACCCCCCCTGTTGGGTCCTCCCTGGGGAACCCCGATCAAGGGTAATTCGAACCCCGATCGCTATCTAGTTGTGATGCTGGCATAGGGGGGTGATATCGGTGACGATAGTGGGGTGTTGTGCGGTGCGCGAAGAGGCAACTATGGAAATGGCGATACCAGACCACTTCAAGGCGTTCTTGGACGAGCTCCTGCAAGGCTTGGACGAGGGATTCTCGAAAGCCGGCCGACCGCTGTCCGAACGCGTGTCGGAGGCAGCACGAATCGTGGTCGAGGAGTGTTTGGAGGAAGTTGACGGGGAGAAGCCCGAGGCCGACTACCTGCTGAAGGGCTGGTTTCTGGGGATCCTTTGGCCGATTAATGACTGGTATGAGCGTCGATACGGGAAGGCGCTTATCGATCGCTCGAAACGACGCCTACGAGGCATGGTTCTCTACTTCGACGTGCCACTCGTCATAGCCGTTCCTGAGGTCTTGTTCGAAGCCGGTAAAGATGACGATGGTCCTTGGGTGCGATTTCCGATCGAGGTCCTTGCCTATGAAAAGCCGCTCGAATGGCTTGAGACGCCGCCGCCGATCGCGGAAATGAAGTCGAAGCGGAAAGAGCGGCTCTTGGCATCGATCTGCACGGTTGCCACGCACCTGCGTGCGATCAAGAACGATCTGAACACGGCCACCTTGCTGCCAGAGGCCCGGAAGCGGGCGGCTGGCGTACTGCTGCATTTGGACCGGGCCGCGGACACAGGTTCCTCTCATCATCCGAACGCCCGCTCCCTGTCCGTGTGGGAGCTCCAAATGGCTTGCGAGCAGACCATGAAGGCGCATTTGTTGCAGCGCGGCATCGCAGTCCCACGCACTCACAACCTTCGGGATTTGCAGCGCCTGACCTTCGGCCCGAACGCCCCCCCTGTCGCGAAGAGTGCAATGGCAGCGATGCCAAGCGAGCGCCGGGTCATGGACTGGAGGTATGGCGCGTTGCCTCCTCCAAGCCCCACAGAGCTCTTTCGCTTCTACGTGGCAGCGCTGTCTCTGTGCCAGCTCTACGCTGCCGGAATGGCGAGGAAGTACGTCTTGAGAAACTTCGCCGTTCGGGTCAAAAAGCCTCAATGGGAATTGGCCATTCCAGCAACTGGCCAAGCGCAGTAGTCGCTGTCATTGATGCTAGGGGAAGCGATAGGGGACAGTTTTTGGCGAGCCCTCACTGAGAACAAGCATTGGCGCCATTTCCGAGCAATATTCGGACGCCTCCGACTCCGCCAGRATAGTGTTCGGCGAAATTCGCTGAAGACCGAAAAAGCCCCGCAAACCCTGGTGTTGCGGGGCTTTTTTGTTTCGTCGACGTTCGCTGAGCTTCGTCAGGTGGTCGCGACCGCGCTTACTGGTTGTACCAGGTGTGAACTTGCGAGACGCCGTTCTGGCTCAGGTAGTTGTGCAGATCCTGTTCGGAGTTGAACGCCATCTGCTGGCCGGTCTGCCGGTCGGTCACCACCAGCTGGTTGCCGACGCGCTGCCCCGCAACGAGGTGCCCGATGCCCGCATTGCGCTGCATGCCCATCGCGAACTGGTGCCCATCCGGCAGCTGCGGCAGGCTGGCCGCCAGCGTGCGAGGCGAGCCTTGACGGTGGCTCACGTTGCCGTTGTTGATGCGGCCGAGCGCGGCAGTGACGTCGGCCGGCTGCATGCCGTGGTTCGCGATGTGCTGCACCTGTTGCTGCGAGAGCCCGAGCCCTTGCACCACCTGCTGCTCGGTCCAGCCGGTCAACGCCGCGATGGTGTGCAGGCCGCAGTCGTTCTGGGTGCCTGCATGGAATGGCGTGGTCTGCGCGGGTGCGGACTGCTGAGGCTGTTGCGTGCCATAGCCATCCCTGTCGCACGGCCTGCCGTTGGCCGTGGCGTATCCGGAAGGCGAATACTGGTCGCGCATCACGACCGGGTTGCCCCTCGAATCGCACGGCACCCCCTTGCTGTTGCGGTAACCCGTGGCAGAAGAGCGGCTGTGGCGCGGGCCGCCGAACGACACCGACTGCTCCGCTGCGGGTAGCCCCGCACGCGGGCTCAAKCTGTTGCCGCGCGACACAGAGGCCGTCCGCCCCTGCAGAGACCCCAGCGGCCCCTCGCCGCTGGGTGCCGGCCGGGCTTGCGACCGGGGCGTGTCCACGGGCGTGCTGGCATGGTTGCTGGACGAACGAACTCGCGTTTCCGGCGATGAAGAGACTCTCATGGGATCAATCACTTTGCGACTGAGGGATCGGCAGAACGCGCTCACAGGTGGGGCGAACGTGTTCACGGCGCACCCACCACCAGCGAATCCGACCCGGTCCGAACCAGGCGCGGGTTTCGCCACGGAGGTGCTTGTCCTCATGGTGCGACCTGACGCACGCCGCATCGCGCAGGATTGCGAAGCGCGGCATGCCCGGACGAAGACACCAAGGGCGGCGTGAAGCGACGCGACGGTGAGGGCCGGGGCACCAGCGGCGCAGCGCTTCTTCGATGCCCTCAGTGCCGTCGCCATCGCCCACCCAGGCGATGCAGGCATCGGGGCGGATCAGCATCGACGGCCCCGTGTCGACGGCGATGCAACGGATCCTCTGCGTGGCGCCGCCCACGAGCTCGGACGCCTTGCCGTCCGCTGACGCGTCGAGCAGCACACCGCTGCCGTCCTGCATCAGCTCGTAGAGCGACGAGACCCCGCCATCGCCGCGTCGAAGCGGCCTGTCACCGATCAGCCGTCCGACCTCATCG
>NZ_JBFUGW010000119.1:0-19388 GCF_056402735.1 Rhizobacter sp. P3_C12 | reverse complement strand
GGCCGCGGCAGCCGCCGCCTCGGCGGCCTCGGCCCCCGGCGCGACCGTGGTCCGGCTCGACCCTGCCGCCCCGAAGCCCTTCGACGAGATCATCAAGGGCGCGACCCGCCAGGACGGCTTCGTGCCGGTGTGGCGCAAGGACGAGAAGACCTGGCTCGAGATCCCGGTCGAGCGGCTGGACCAGCCGTTCATGCTGTCGATCAACATCTCGAACTCGATCGGCGAGCGCGGCCTGTACGCGAGCCAGATGGGCCCGCAGTGGCTCGCCAGCTTCCGCAAGATCGGCAGCAACCTGATCCAGCTGGTGGCGCTGAACACCAACTACGTCGGCACCACCCCGGCGATGCAGGCGAGCGTCGAGCAGGCGTTCTCGAACAGCCTGCTGGGCGCGGCCACCATCGTCAGCGCGCCGCACCCGCAGCGCAAGTCGGTGCTGGTCGACGCGAACTTCCTGCTGTCGGACATGCCCGGCTACTCGACCGCGATCGAGACCGCGTTCCGCCTGCCGTTCGCGCTCGACCGCGGCAACTCGTACTTCGAGAAGATCCGCGTCACCGACGACCTGACGACGCTGAACGCGCGCATGCACTTCGCGACCTCGCGGCTGCCCGCGCCGCCACTGGTGCCGAGCCCGGTGCCCAGCCCGACGCCGCCGCAGACGACGCCGGACCCGCGCAGCATGTTCATCGGCTACGTCTACAACTTCGCGAAGCTCGGCGAGGCGATGGCGCCGCGCAAGACCGACCCGCGCCTCGGCCACTTCTTCGATGTCGTCACCGACCTGACCACCGACACCAAGGCCAACCCGCGGCTGCACTACGTGACCCGCTGGCGCCTCGAGAAGAAGGATCCGCAGGCCGAGCTGTCCGAACCGAAGCAGCCGATCGTCTACTGGCTCGACAAGAACATCCCGGTGCAGTACCGCGGGGCGGTCGAGGCCGGCGTGCTGGAATGGAACAAGGCCTTCGAGCGCATCGGCTTCAAGAACGCGATCGTCGCGAAGCAGCAGCCCGACGATGCCGACTGGGACAACATGGACGCGCGCCATGCGTCGATCCGCTGGTTCACCGGCGCCGACGTCGGCTTCGCGATCGGCCCGAGCCATTCCGATCCGCGCACCGGCGAGATCATCGATGCCGACATCGGCATGAGCGACGTGTTCGGCCGCGGCGCGCGGCGCTTCCTGGTCGAGGACGTGGGTCGTGCCCAGGCCTCTGCGGCGTCCTTCCCCTCGCCCACCTTCGCCGCGTGGAGCAAGTTCGGCGGTGCCGACTACTGCAACTACGCGCAGGAGGCCGCCGCCGAGATGGACTTCGCGATGGACCTGCTCGAAGCGCGCGGCGAGATCGCGCCTGACGGCCCGGAGGCGGATGCCTTCGTGCAGTCGCGCATCAAGGATGTCGTGATGCACGAGGTCGGCCACACGCTCGGGCTGAAGCACAACTTCAAGGCGTCGACGGTGGTGAGCCGCTCGCAGCTGCAGGACAAGGGCTTCACCGAGAGCAAGGGCATCTCCGGCTCGGTGATGGATTACAACGCCTACAACCTGGCGCTGGCCGGCGAGAAGCAGGCGAGCCTGAACAACACGACTCTGGGGCCCTACGACTACTGGGCGATCGAGTACGCCTACAAGCCGGTGGCGCCGGCCGACGAGGCGGGCGAGCTGGCGCGCATCGCGGGGCGCAGCACCGATCCGCTGCTCGCCTATTCGGACGACGCCGAGGCCGGCGGCCAGCGCGGCAACGATGGCATCGACCCGCTGGTCAACCGCTTCGACCTGGGCGACGACCCGCTCGCGTACTACGAGAAGCGGCTGCTGCTGTCGCGCGAGCTGTGGCAGCGGGTGCAGGACCGCACGCCGCAGCCGGGCGACGAGGCGATCCGCCAGCGCCGGGTGCTGCTCAGCGGCTTCCAGCAGCTCAACCGCGCGGCCGACCTGGTCGGCAAGTACGTCGGCGGCATGAACACGGTGCGTGACCTGCCGGGTTCGACCAACCGGCCGGCCTATGCGCCGGTGGCGCCGGCCAAGCAGCGCGATGCGCTGCAGTTCCTGGCCAAGGGGCTGTTCAACGCGGACAGCTTCCGCTTCAAGCCGCAGTTCCTGGCCAGCCTGTCGCCTGACTACAACGAGTGGGACCGTGGCGGGCCGGTGAGCATTCCGGCGGCGGTGCTGCAGGTGCAGGTGACGGCGCTCGACCGGCTGATGAGCCCGGGCACCGCATCGCGGCTGCTGGACCTGCCGCTGTACGTGGCCGATGCGAACAAGCGCAACGTGATCTCGCTGGCCGAGGTGTACGGCACGCTGCAGGGCTCGGTGTGGAGCGAGCTGAAGACCGGCAGCGACATCGACCGGCTGCGCCGCAACCTGCAGCGCGAGCACCTGCGCCGCGTGCAGTCACTGCTGATCCGCGGTGCCGGCACGTTGCCGCCGGATGCGCTGAGCCTGGTGCGGATGGAGGCGGTCGAGCTGCAGGGGCAACTGCGCGGCGCGGTCAACAGCCCGAAGCTGTCGATCGAGAGCCGGGCGCATCTGCAGGACAGCCTGTCGACGCTCAATGAGGCGTTGAAGGCCTCCATGCTGCGAAGCTGATCCCGTTCGTGCGTGCGTTCGTGCGTTCGTGCGTTCGTGCGTTCGAGCGGAAGGCGCGTGCGGCGAGGCTGTGGCTCGCCGGCCGGGTCGGTCATCGCCCCGGGGGCGATGACTCCCCTCCGCTGACTGGTTTCATGGCCCGTCGCCCAAACTCCCGCCACTCACTTCGTTCGTTGTGGTCAAACAGTGGGCGACAGTCAGTTCACGAAGCGTGCTGCGCACGCGGGCCATGAAACCAGCCAGCTCCGGCGACCCGTCCTGATTGGCGCTCCACAGCCTCCCCGCACGCGCCTTCGTGCCACCGCCCTGCCTTGGGAAGGTGACAAGCGAACAAATGAGGATTGGCCCCGGGTTGTCACCCGGGGGGCGTCATGCGTGTTTCCTGAGCCCCACACCCCCAGCCCGCGCCTTTGCTCGCGCAGAAACCTCGCAAGCCCAGCAATCAAGCCGACAGAGCAGCCAGCAGCTTGTCGTGAACCCCGCCGAACCCGCCGTTGCTCATGCACAGCACGTGGTCGCCGGGCTTCGCGGCCCGTCGCACCGCGGCCACCAGCGCTTCGATGGTGTCGCACACCACCGCCTTGTCGCCCATCGGCGCCAGCGCCTCGCGCGCGTCCCAGCCCAGGTTGCCCTGGTAGCAGAACGACAGGTCCGCCTCCTCCAGCGACCACGGCAGCTGGGCCTTCATCGTGCCGAGCTTCATCGTGTTCGAGCGCGGCTCCAGCACCGCGAGGATGCGCTCCAGCCCGACCTTGCGGCGCAGCCCGTTGACCGTGGTGCGGATCGCCGTCGGGTGGTGCGCGAAGTCGTCGTAGATCTTCACGCCGCCGGCCTCGCCGCGCAGCTCCATGCGGCGGCGCACGTTCTGGAACGTGGCGAGCGCCTTCGCGGCGACCTGCGGATCGACGCCCACGTGCTCGGCCGCGGCAATCGCCGCGAGCGCATTCAGCTGGTTGTGCTCGCCCAGCAGCGGCCACTCGACGTGCGCGATCTTCAGGCTGCCGCGCAGCACGTCGAACGCATGCGGCTCGCCGCGGGCGCGCAGCGCGCCGGGCGTTTCCTTGCGGGCACCGAAGCGCACCACGTCGCTCCAGCAGCCGCGCGCCAGCACCCGCTGCAGCGACTCCTCGCGCGCATTGACGACCAGCCGGCCGGCCGCCGGCACCGTGCGCACCAGGTGGTGGAACTGGGTCTCGATCGCGCCCAGGTCCGGGAAGATGTCGGCGTGGTCGAACTCGAGGTTGTTCAGCACCGCGGTGCGCGGGCGGTAGTGCACGAACTTGCTGCGCTTGTCGAAGAACGCGGTGTCGTATTCGTCGGCCTCGATCACGAAGGGTTTGCCTTCGCCCAATCTCGCCGACACGCCGAAGTTCTGCGGCACCCCGCCCACCAGGAAGCCCGGCTTCAGCCCGGCCTGCTCCAGCACCCACGCCAGCATCGAGGTGGTGCTGGTCTTGCCGTGCGTGCCGGCGACCGCCAAGACATGGCGGCCCTGCAGCACGTTCTCGGCCAGCCACTGCGGCCCGCTGGTGTACGGCAGGCCGGCGTCGAGGATGGCTTCCATCAGCTCGTTGCCGCGCGAAACCACGTTGCCGACGACGAACAGGTCGGGCGCGAGCTTGACCTGGTCGGCGCCCCAGCCCTCGATCAACTCGATGCCGAGCGCGCGCAGCTGGTCGCTCATCGGCGGGTAGACGCCGGCGTCGCAACCGGTGACGCGGTGGCCGCCTTCGCGGGCGAGCGCGGCGACGCCGCCCATGAAGGTGCCGCAGATGCCGAGGATGTGGATGTGCATGCCGCTACTTCAGCACGGATCGTGCCGCGGCGATCGTGGTCTCGATGTCTTCGGCCGTGTGGGCGGCGCTGACGAAGCCGGCCTCGTACAGCGCCGGGGCGATGTACACGCCCTGGTCGAGCAGGCCGTGGAAGAAGCGGTTGAAGCGCTCCTTGTCGGTGGCCATCACGGTCGCGTAGTTCTGCGGCAGCGTGTCGGCCAGGAAGAAGCCGAACATGCCGCCTTCGCAGTCGGTTGACCAGGGCGCGCCGTTCTCGCGCGCGACCGCGGCCAGGCCGTCGACCAGGCTGCGGGTGCGCGCCGACAGCGCCTCGAAGAAGCCGGGGCGCTGGATCTCGCGCAGCGTCGCCAGGCCGCAGGCGGTGGCCACCGGGTTGCCCGACAGCGTGCCGGCCTGGTAGACCGGGCCGAGCGGCGCCAGTTGCTCCATCACCGCGCGCTTGCCGCCGAAGGCCGCCAGCGGCATGCCGCCGCCGATCACCTTGCCGAACACGCTGAGGTCGGGCTCGAAGCCGGGCAGCGCGCGCGCGTACAGGCCCTGCGCGCCGTGCAGGCCGACGCGGAAGCCGGTCATCACCTCGTCGAACACCAGCAGTGCGCCGTGCTGCGTGCACAGCTCGCGCAGCCGCTTCATGAACGGCAACTGGGTGCGGATGAAGTTCATGTTGCCGGCGATCGGCTCGATCATCACGCAGGCGATGTCGCGGCCGTGCAGACTGAAGGCTTCCTCGAGCTGCGCCAGGTGGTTGTACTCGAGCACCATCGTGTGCTGCACCACCTCGGCCGGCACGCCGGCGCTGGTCGCGTGGCCGAAGGTGGCGAGGCCCGAGCCGGCCTTCACGAGCAGCGCATCGGCATGGCCGTGGTAGCAGCCCTCGAACTTGACGATGCGGTTGCGGCCGGTGGCGCCGCGCGCGAGGCGGATGGCGCTCATCGCGGCCTCGGTGCCGGAGCTGACGAGGCGGATCTGCTCGAGGCTCGGCACCAGCTTCAGGATCTCCTCGGCGAGTTCGATCTCGCGCTCGGTCGGGGCGCCGAACGAGAAACCGTCGAGCGCGGCCTTCTGCACCGCCTCGAGCACCGCTGGATGGCCGTGGCCGAGGATCATCGGGCCCCAGGAGCCGATGTAGTCGATGTAGCGCGTGCCCTCGGCGTCATACATGTACGCGCCCTGCGCGCGGGCGATGAAGCGCGGCGTGCCGCCGACGGCCCGGAACGCGCGCACCGGCGAGTTGACGCCGCCGGGGATCACGCGGCGGGCGCGCTCGAACAGACTCTCGTTGGTTTTCGTCATCTCAGGCTGTCTCAGTGCACATGCCGGGGGTCTTTGGGCGCCTCGTCGTCGTTGGCGGCGCCGCTGCCGGGCTCGCCTTCCTCGCCTTCTTCACCGGGCGGCAGCGCCCAGAAGAAGCGGTCGGGGATCACGTTGCCCATGCCGGGGCGGAAGCCGGCGTCCAGCGCCTGGTCGAGGAACGCAAGCGATTCGCCGACCGCCGCGTGCAGCTCGCTGCCGGCGGCCAGCAGCGCCGCCAGCGCCGACGACAGCGTGTCGCCCGCGCCGACGAAGCTCACCTCGAAGCGCTCGAACTTCTCGCCGGTGATCGCGCCCTGCGGCGAGGCCAGCACGTTGTCCATGAACTGGTCGGGCAGCGGCACGCTCGTGACCAGCACGAAGCGCGTGCCGTGCTGCGCCGCGGCCACCGCCAGCTCGCGCGGCGAGGCCGGGCGCTCGCTGCTCCACTCGGGCAGCAGGAAATCGGTCAGCGTCTGGTGGCTGCCGACCAGCACCTCGGTCTGCGGCAGCACCAGCTCGCGGAACGCGTCGAGGTAGGCCTGCTGGTCGTCCTCTTCGAGCCACGACAGGTTCGGCATGTAGGCGACCAGCGGCACCTCGGGGTAGTCGGACAGCACCTCGGCGACCGCGCTGACGCCCTCGGCGGACCCGAGGAAGCCGACCTTCCAGGCGGCGATGCTCACGTCCTCGAGGATGCTGCGGGCCTGCTCGACCACCACGTCGGCGTCGATCGCGCTGTGGTCGAATACCTCGGCGGTGTCACGCAGCACGATCGAGGTGACCACCGGCAGCGCATGCGCGCCCATCGCCGCAATGGTCGCGACATCGCCGGCCAGGCCGCCGGCGCCGCTCGGGTCGCTCGCGTTGAATGTCATCACGCAGGCGGGTGCGGGCGCTTCCTGGTTCGGGTCGGCCTGAGGGTCCGCGGGGGGGGCGTCTGGGGTCATGGGGGGTCCGTCAGGAAGGTGAAGACGAGTCGGGTTTGCCGGCACTGACTTCTAGAAAAATGTGAGGAATGTGGCGTAGGTGCCCAGGAATCAATGGTTTTTTGTCAATCTGCGTCGCTACAATCTTTTCTCATTGTAGTGAAGCGACAAAAACAAAGTGAGCAATGACCTCAGCGGTACCCGAACCTGGATGTGCCTGATCTGCGGGTGGATTTACGACGAAGCTGCAGGGGATCCTGAACACGGTATCGCACCGGGCACCGCATGGGAATCCGTTCCCATGAACTGGACCTGCCCGGAATGCGGCGCACGCAAGGAAGATTTCGAAATGGTCCAGATCTGATGGTCGCTGAGGCTCTTACATGGCGTGCCGGGCAGGTGCCACGGCCGCATTCAGTCATTGAGGGGATTCTCGGTGAGCAATGAAGCCATCGCAGGCATCAAGGTGCTGGTGATCGACGACAGCAACACGATCCGCCGCAGCGCGGAGATCTTCCTGAAGCAGGGCGGCCATACCGTGCTGCTCGCGGAAGATGGTTTCGACGCGCTGTCCAAGGTCAACGACCACGCCCCGGACCTGATCTTCTGCGACATCCTGATGCCGCGCCTGGACGGGTATCAGACCTGCGCCATCATCAAGCGAAACGCGAAATTTGCCGACGTGCCGGTCATCATGCTGTCCTCGAAGGACGGCCTGTTCGACAAGGCACGCGGACGGATGGTCGGCTCGGAGGACTACCTCACGAAGCCGTTCACCAAGGACCAGTTGCTGCAAGCCGTGGCACAGCACCGGCCGGCCCGCGCCTGATGCGCACACCTGCTGTTTCCCGGTAACGTTGCCCTGCAAGAGAGTTGAAGGAGTAAGACGATGGCGATTCAGAAGATTCTGTTGGTCGACGATTCGAAGACCGAACTGCACTACCTGTCGGAGCTGCTGACCAAGCGCGGCTACGCGGTGCGAACTGCCGAGAACGGCGAAGACGCGATGCGCCGGCTGGGCGAGGAAAAGCCCGACCTGATCCTGATGGACGTGGTCATGCCCGGCCAGAACGGCTTCCAGCTGACCCGTGCGATCACGCGCGACCCGCGCTTCACCGACGTGCCGGTGATCATGTGCACCAGCAAGAACCAGGAAACCGACAAGGTGTGGGGCATGCGCCAGGGCGCACGCGACTACATCGTCAAGCCCGTCGACGCCGACGAGCTGGTGTCGAAGATCCGCGCGTTCGATTGAACGCCGCCGGCATCCGTCCCCCCACCTCACCGTCACACGTCGCCCCGCAGGCAGAGAACTGAATGGCCAACAAGGAAGCATTGCGCGAACTGCAAAGTCGCCTGGCCGAAAGGCTGCAGGCGGCGCGTACGCAGGAGCGCGGCCGCGCCTGGCTGGCCGTCGAGTGCGGCAGCCACGGGTTCCTGTTCCCGCTGCAGGAGGCCGGTGAAATCTTCCCGTTCGCGCCTGCCATGCCGGTGCCGTACACCAGCCGCTGGTTCATGGGCGTGGCCAACCTGCGCGGCCGGCTGCACGGGGTGGTCGACCTGGCCGGCTTCCTGGGCGTGCGCGGCAACGAGCCGGTGCGCGAGCAGTCCTGGTTCGTCGCGTTCAACTCCGAACTGAACATCAACTGCGCGGTGTTGGTGGACCGGCTCGCCGGCCTGCGCAACCTGCAGCAGCTGACGCCCGAACCCGACGACGGACAGGCCAAGCCGGCTTTCGTCGGAACGCATTACCGCGACGAAGGCAAACGCCTCTGGCGCGAATTGAACCTGGCACAGCTGGCCACCGAGGCCGCTTTCCTGAAGATCGCAGGCTGAGGCGCACCCGCGCCGGCCCTCCTGACTGCATTACCCAAGACGACGCAACGAGGCACCTATGAGCTTCCTGAACAAAATCAAAGGCAAGGGCAAAGGCCGTGACGACGCATATGGCGCCGACGGTGCCGTTGCGCTGGACGACGTGGCCGGCCTCGACCTGGGGCACGGTGACGATGGGCGGCCGGACGGTGGCGCCAACACGGTGAACCTCGACTCGTCGATCATCTCGGAGGCTGCGCCGTCCGAACTCGCCGATTTCTCCGAAACCCGGCTGCCGAGCGGCGACAACGCCGCGCTGATGTCCGGCACCGGCGTGCCGCTGATCGGCAACCGGCCGGTCGGACAGCAGCAGCGCGTGCTGGGCGTCATGGTGCTGCTCGGCCTCGTCGGCCTGGTCGGCATGACGATCAGCTCGCTGAACCAGGCCAACAAGGGCGCTGCCCAGGTGGGCTACTCCGGTCAGGCGCTGATGCAGTCGCAGCGTCTGGCGAAGTCGGTGTCGCAGGCCCTGATCGGCAGCGCGCAGGCCTTCCCCGAGGTGAAGGAAAGTACCGAGGTGCTGGCGCGCAACGTGCGCGGCCTGGCCAAGGGTGACCAGAACGTCGATGCGGCGCCGGGCGTCGTGCAGGACACGCTGGAGCCGCTGCTGCCGCTGATCGACCGCGCCGAGAAGAACGCGAACACCGTGCTCGCGCAGCAGAAGATCCTGACGCAGGTCGGCCAAGCGCTGCGCGCGATCAACCGCCAGTCGTCCGACCTGCTGGAAATCGCCGAGACGGTGTCGTCGCTGAAGCTGCAGCAGGAAGCCTCGCCGGCCGAGCTGTCGGCCGTCGGCCAGCTCGTGATGCTGACGCAGCGCATCGGCAAGTCGGCCAACGAATTCCTGACCATGGAAGGCGTGAGCCCCGAGGCCGTGTTCCTGCTGGGCAAGGACCTGAACTCGTTCCGCGAAATCGCCGACGGCCTGTCGAACGGCAACGCCGAACTGCGCCTGCCGGGCACCAAGGACCCGCAGACCAAGGARCGCCTGACCGCGCTGCTGAAGCAATACGAAGAGACGCGCACCCAGGCCAGCTCGATTCTGGGCAACCTGCAGGGCCTGGTGTCGGCCCGTGAAGCGCAGTCCGCGATCATTGGCGACAGCGAACCGCTGCGCAAGGGCCTTGAGACGGTGCAGGACCGCCTGTCCACCGTCACCGGCTTCAACGTCGTGAACCTGGGCCTGCTGGTGCTGTCGGCCGTCGTGCTGGCCCTCGGCGGTGCGGGCTTCCTGCAGCTGTATGTGCGAGACCAGGCGCAACGTGCCGCGCTCGCCGAGAACCAGCGGCTCGAAGCAGAACGCCAGGAACAGGAAGCCAAGCGCGTCAACGACGCGAACCAGGCGGCCATTCTGCGATTGATGAACGAACTGCAGACGGTTGCTGAAGGCGACCTGACACAGCAGGCCACCGTGACGGAAGACATCACGGGCGCCATCGCCGACTCGGTGAACTACACGGTGGAAGAGCTGCGCACGCTGGTGTCGCAGGTGCAGGGCACGGTGGGCCGGGTGACCGAAACGACGCAGCAGGTGGAAGCCACGTCGACCGAACTGCTGGCCGCCTCCGACGAGCAGCTGCGCGAGATTCGCGAAACCGGCGAGTCGGTGTTGCAGATGGCAGGCCGAATCAACGACGTGTCGAGCCAGGCGCAGCAGACGGCCCAGGTGGCGCGCCAATCGCTGCAAGCTGCCGAGACCGGTCTGACCGCGGTGCAGAACACGATCGGCGGCATGAACTCGATCCGCGACCAGATCCAGGAAACCTCCAAGCGGATCAAGCGGCTGGGCGAGTCGTCGCAGGAGATTGGCGAAATCACCGAACTGATTTCCGACATTACCGAACAGACGAACGTGCTGGCACTGAACGCCGCCATCCAGGCCGCATCGGCCGGTGAAGCGGGTCGAGGCTTCTCGGTGGTTGCGGAAGAAGTGCAACGGCTGGCAGAACGCTCCGGCGACGCGACGCGGCAGATTGCGGCCCTGGTGAAGACCATTCAGACCGACACCCAGGATGCTGCGGCGGCCATGGAGCGCTCGACGCAGGGCGTGGTGGAAGGAACCCGGCTGTCAGACGCGGCAGGTAACGCACTGGGCGACATCGACCGCGTGTCACGCCAGCTTGCCGACCTGATTGCGCACATTTCCAGCCAGGCGTCCCGCGAAGCCGAATCGGCCAACGTGGTGGCGGCCAACATCCAGCACATTTTCGCGGTGACCGAGCAGACCGGTGAAGGTACCCGCTCCACCGCACAGATGGTGCGCGAGCTGTCCCGGACGGCCGAGGAACTGAAGCAATCCGTTGCACGGTTCAAGATCGGTTGAGCTAGTGTGTTGCCTGCGGCCTGGATCGTCCTGATCGGGGCCGCAGCCCTTCACTCCACACAGGCATCAAATGGATTGCCACCGCCCCCAACGCGACGATGAGCGACACCATGAGTGAGACGACAGACGACCTCAGCGCGCTCGCGTGGGTTCACGAAGAACTGCGCAAGTCCCTGGACACCGCCCACAAGGCGCTGCGCCGCTACGTGAAGGAAGCCGAGGCGAACAGCGGCTCCGACGTCGACGCCGTCGATCCGTCGGTGCTGCGCACGGCCCGGCAGCAGATCCATCAAGGGGTCGGCGCGCTCGAAATGGTCGGCTTGCCGGCCGTCGCACGACTGCTGGCCGCCAGCGAGGCGGCGGTGCAGCGCTTCGTCGCGAAGCCGCAGAAGCTCACGTCGGCCGAGGTCGACACCATCGAGCGCGCCTCGTTCGCGCTGCTCGATTACCTGCAGCGCCTGCTGGCCGACAAGCCGGTCTCGCCGCTCGCGCTGTTCCCGCAGTACCAGGCGGTGCAGACGCTGGCCGGTGCCGAGCGCGTGCACCCCGCCGACCTGTGGAACATCGACTGGCGCTGGCGCGAGCTGCCGACCGACACCTCGGTCAAGCCGCGCGCCCCCGATTCGATCGCCCGCGGCCTGATGGAACGCCAGCTGCTGCTGATCATGCGCGGCGAGCCGATGCCGGCCGTGCAGCGCATGAGCGACATCTGCGCCGGTCTCGGTGCGCAGGCCTCCGACCTGACCCACTCCACGCTGTGGAAGCTCGCGGCCGCCTTCTTCGAAGGCCAGGCCAACGGCCTGCTGAAGGGCGACCTGCACACCAAGCGCGTGGCCTCGCGGCTGCTCGCGCAGCTGCGCACGCTGGAGCGCGGCCAGCCCGATGTCTCCGAGCGCCTCGCGCAGGACCTGCTGTTCTTCTGCGCGCAGGCCACCTCGCCCGGCGACGGCCGCAAGACGCCGCGCCTGGCGGCGGTTCGCGTGGCCTATGGCCTCGCACAGCACCTGCCGGTCGACTACGACACCAGCCGCCTCGGTCGCTTCGACCCGGCGCTGATCGTGCAGGCGCGCAAGCGCGTCTCCACCGCCAAGGATGCCTGGTCGTCGGTGGCCGGCGGCGAAATGCACCGCATGAGCGGCCTGGCCGAGCAGTTCTCGCTGGTCGGCGATTCGGTCAAGCGCCTGTACCCGAGCGGCGAGCTGTTGGCCGACGAGCTGCAGCAGGCCGTCGTGCAGACGCAGCAGTCCAATGCCGCGCCCGAAGCCGCGCTCGCGATGGAAGTCGCGACCAGCGTGCTGTACCTCGAAGCCTCGCTCGAGGATGCCGATTTCGACCACCCCGAGCAGGCCGCCCGCGTGCGCCGGCTCGCGCAGCGCATCGCCTCGGTGCGCGCCGGCAACACCCCCGACCCGCTCGAAGCGTGGATGGAGGAGCTGTACCGCCGCGTCTCCGACCGCCAGACCATGGGCAGCGTCGTGCAGGAACTGCGCGCCTCGCTTTCCGAGGCCGAGAAGTCGATCGACCAGTTCTTCCGCAACCCGGCGCAGCGCGAGCTGCTGGTGCCGGTGCCGAACCAGCTGTCCGCGATGCGCGGCGTGCTGTCGGTGCTGGGCATGGACCAGGCCTCGCATGCCGTGCTGCGCATGCGCGAAGACGTCGATGGCCTCATGACGACCGAGGTCGACCCGCAGCAGGTCGTGCAGTCGGGCACCTTCGACCGGCTGGCCGGCAACCTGGGCGCGCTCGGTTTCCTGATCGACATGCTCAGCGTGCAGCCGCAGATGGCGAAGTCGCTGTTCGTGTTCGACAGCAAGGCCGGCACRCTGAGCCCGCTGATGGGCCGCAGCGCCGCCGCGCGCCAGGCCTCCAACCTCGCGATCGCGCATGCGCCCGCGCCGGTGGAGCCGCGCCTGATCGAGCAGGCGCAGTCGCTGTCGCTCACCGCGGCGAGCGACAACGTGCCGCTCGATGAAGTCACGCGCGACCTCGACCTCCTGTCGCATGAAGCGCAGGCCGCGGCGCAGCCCGAGCTGGTCGCCGCCGTCGAGCATGCCAAGGACGCGATCGCGCATTCGCACAACACCGAAGAGGTGGCGGCCGCGCGCGAGCAGCTCTCCGAGGCGCTGTCCGATTTCGTCCACACCGCCACCGACCCGGTGCTCGACATGCCCGAGGCCGCGCCGGCCAAGGTGCAGCCGGCCCTGTCGGCGGCACCGGCCAGCATGGCCACCGACCTCGGCGACGATCCCGAGATGCGCGAGATCTTCCTCGAGGAAGCGCGCGAGGTGATCGAGACCGCCGAGACGGCGTTGAAGACGCTGGCGCATGCCAGCGCCGACGTCGAGCAGCAGACCACCGTGCGCCGCGCATTCCACACGCTGAAGGGCAGCTCGCGCATGGTCGGGCTGAAGGACTTCGGCGATGCCGCATGGGCCTGCGAGCAGGTCTACAACACCTGGCTGGCCGGCCAGAAGGCCGCCGACCCGACGCTGCTGAATTTCTCCAACGAAGCGCTCGCCTACTTCGCGAAGTGGGTCGATGCGATCGCCGCACAGAACGTCACCGGCTTCCATGCCGCGGTGGTGAAGGCCGCCGCCGACGCGCTGGGCCGTGGCGATCCGGTGCCGCCGATCAAGGCCGGCCCGGCCGCGCCGGTCCCGCTGATGTCGCTGTCGTTCGGCGACGCCGCGGCTGCGAAGCCGGCCGCCGCTGCGCCGGTGGCCGCCAGGCCGGTGATCACCGCACCGGTGTCGGCACCGGCGCCGCTGACCCCGCTGTCGATCACGCCGCCCGCAACACGCCCGGTGGCGCCGCCGCCGGTCGCCGCTGCGCCCTCCCAGCCGCTCCCGCTGGCCGACCTGTCGTTCGACCTCGACCTGGGCGCGTTCGACGAGGCCCCGGCCGCCGTCGCGCCGGCCGGCTCGTTGCCGAGCATCGAACTGCCCGACACCTCGATGCTCGACCAGCTCGGCGCGGCCGCGCCGATCGACGCCGTGCTCGAGCCGCTGCCGGTCGCCGAGAGCATCGAGCCGCAACTGCTGTCGGCCGATTCGGTCGAGCTGATCGAGCTCGACCTGGGCGACGATTTCTTCGGCAGCGCACAGGCCATCGAGGCCACGCCGCTGGTCACCGAGCTGTCGCCGTCATCGGCTGCGGCGCCGCTGTCCGACGACGACCAGGTCAAGATCGTCGGCCCGCTGCGCATCGGCATCCCGCTGTTCAACATCTACCTGAACGAAGCCGACGAGCTGTCGCGCCGCCTGACGACCGAAGTCGCCGAGTGGGCGATGGAGCTGCACCGCCCGATCGGCGAAATGCCGATCGCGCTCGCGCACTCGCTGGCAGGCAGTTCGGCCACGGTCGGCTTCAGCGAGCTGTCGCACCTCGCGCGGCTGCTCGAGCATTCGCTGATGCGTTCGCAGGCGATCGGCGCCGGCACGACCGACGAAGCCCGCCTGTTCGTCGACTCGGCCGAGGAAGTGCGCCGCCTGCTGCACCAGTTCGCCGCCGGCTTCCTGAAGCCCGCCGCACCGGAACTGCTGGAGCGCCTGGCTGCGCACGAGATCAGCTCGGCCCGTCGCCTCGAGGCCGCCAACGCGGCGGCCGAGGTGGCGCAGGCCTCGCCGTCGACCGACGACATCCCGGCACCGCAGCCGGAAGAAGGCTTCGGCGACCTCGACGTGTCGTTCGACGACCTGGCGGCCTTCGAGACGGCCCCCGAGATCGTGCTGAGCGAGCCGATGGCGCTGGCACCCGAGCTGCCGGCCGTCCTCGAGGTTCCCGAGATTGCCGAGACATTCGACCCCGAAGCGCTGTCGGCCGCGGCCGAAGGCTCGTTCGGCACCAACGACACCAACTTCGCCGGCCTCGGCCTGCCCGAGCTGAAGGCGTTCTCGCCGCTCGCGGCCGAGCCGCAGCGCTCGGCCCCGGTGCGCGTCGACGTCGACGACGAGGGTGACGACGATGACGACGACATCGACGCGATCGATGCCGTCGACGCCGAGCTGTTCCCGATCTTCGAGGAAGAGGGCGAGGAGCTGATCCCCGAACTGGCGACCAAGCTGCGCGAGTGGTCGCGCCGCCCGACCGACAACTCGGCGGCCGCGGCCTGCATGCGCACGCTGCACACGCTGAAGGGCGGTGCCCGCCTGGCCGGTGCCATGCGGCTGGGTGAAATGGCCCACCGCCTGGAAACCCGCATCGAGCACCTGCTGCAGCAGGCGGCGCCGGCGACCACGCAGGAGGTCGAGGCGCTGCAAGGCCGTGCCGACGGCCTGGCGCATGCCTTCGAGACGCTGCGCTCGCGCGACGCCCAGGCGTACGCCGAAGCGGCCGCTGCGCCGGTCGCACCGCCGCCCGCGCCGGTCGCCCGTCCGCCGGTGGCCCCACCGGTGGTGCTGGCACCGATGACGGTGGCGGCACCGGTGATGCCGGTGTTCACCGCGCCGCCGGTCGTGGCAGCTCCTGTCGTTGCCGCTCCTGTGGTGCCCGTCGCCCCGCCGGTGGCCGAGCCGACCCCTGCGCCGGTGACGCAACCGACGCCGCTGGCCGCCGAGGCCGCGCCGTTCATCGAGCCGCTGGCACCGACCATCCCTGCTCCTGTCGTGGCCGCGCCGGTGGTTGCCGCCCCGGTGGCCAAACCGGCGACCCCGCCGGTCGCCGCCCCGGTGCTGACCCCTGCACGCGTTGCCGCCCAGGCCCAGGTGCCAGGCGGCGACATCGACTGGTCGCGCTTCGCCGCCTCGCCGACGGCGGTGGCTGCGGCGGTCGAACAGGCCATCTCGCCGACGCACTCCGCGGTGCGCGTGCGCGGCCCGCTGCTCGAACGGCTGGTCAACCAGGCCGGTGAGGTCAGCATCACGCGCTCGCGGATCGAGGCCGAGGTCGGCAACATCCGCGGCTCGCTGTCCGACCTGACGGACAACCTGGAGCGCCTGCGCGGCCAGCTGCGCGACATCGAGCTGCAGGCCGAGACGCAGATGAGCTCGCGGCTGGAGCAGGCGAAGGCGCAGGCCCAGTCGTTCGACCCGCTGGAGTTCGACCGCTTCACGCGCTTCCAGGAACTGACGCGGATGATGGCCGAGTCGGTGAACGACGTGGCCACCGTGCAGCGCACGCTGCACCGCACGCTGGAAACGACCGAAGACGAACTGGCGGCACAGGCCCGCCTGACGCGCGACCTGCAGGATGACCTGCTCCGCACCCGGATGGTCGAGTTCGAAAGCGCCTCCGACCGCCTGTACCGCGTGGTGCGGCAGGCCGCGAAGGAAACCGGCAAGCAGGTGCGCCTGGACATCGTCGGCGGCTCGATCGAAATCGACCGCGGCGTGCTGGACCGCATGACGCCGGCCTTCGAACACCTGCTGCGCAACTGCGTGACGCACGGCATCGAGCGCCCCGACGTGCGCACCGGCATCGGCAAGGAAGCAGCCGGCAGCATCGTCGTGTCGCTGCACCAGGAAGGCAACGAAGTCGGCGTGGAATTCCGCGACGACGGCGCCGGCCTGAACCTGATGCGCATCCGCGACAAGGGCATCGCGATGGGCCTGATCAAGGCCGATGAATCGAAGAGCGATGCCGAGCTGGCCAACCTGATCTTCACGCCGGGCTTCTCGACCGCCGACCAGGTGACCGAGCTGGCCGGCCGCGGGGTCGGGATGGACGTGGTCCGCTCCGAAGTGAACGCGATGGGCGGCCGCATCGAGACCGCGACCTCGGTCGGCCAGGGCACCAGCTTCAAGCTGCTGCTGCCGCTGACGACGGCGGTGACGCAGGTCGTGATGCTGCGCTGCGGCGGCACGGTGGTCGCGGTTCCCGCGACGCTGATCGAGATCGTGCGCCGCGCCAAGGTGGACGAGCTGGAGCATGCCTACGCGAGCGGCACCTTCACGGTCGGCGACCGTTCGCTGCTGTTCTTCTGGCTGGGCGCCTTGCTGCAGCAGACGGCCATCAGCCAGGAAGTGACCCGCATGCGCCCGGTGGTGGTGGTGCGCAGTGCGCAGCAACGCATCGCGCTGCACGTCGACGAAGTGCTGGGCAACCAGGAAGTGGTCGTGAAGAACCTCGGGCCGCAGCTGTCGCGCCTGCCGGGTCTCGCGGGCATGACGCTGCTGGCCTCGGGTGCGGTCGCGCTGATCTACAACCCGGTGGCGCTGGCCACGCTGTATGGCGATGCGGCCCGTGCCGCGACGCTGGCGGCACGCCAGGCGCCGACGCAGGCGCAGATGATCGAAGCGGCGGCCGCCGAGGCGCCGCAACGCCTGGCGCCGCTGGTGCTGGTGGTCGACGATTCGCTGACGGTGCGCCGCGTCACGCAGCGCCTGCTGGTGCGCGAAGGCTACCGCGTGCAGCTCGCCAAGGACGGTATCGACGCGCTCGAACGCCTGGCCGAGGACCTGCCGCAGGTCGTGCTGAGCGACATCGAGATGCCGCGCATGGACGGCTTCGACCTGGTGCGCAACATCCGCGCCGACGCGCGCCTGCGCGACCTGCCGGTGATCATGATCACCTCGCGGATCGCACAGAAGCACCGCGACTATGCGGCCGAGCTGGGCGTCGACCACTACCTCGGCAAGCCGTATTCGGAAGAAGACCTGCTGGCCCTGATCGGGCGCTACACGGCCGACGTCACCTTGGCGTAACCTGTCGACCATGCGCTCACACGAGAACATCCGATGTCCGAGCTGGTCGACCATCTCGCCGAGCTGACGGGGTTTCGCGACCGCGACATTCTCGATGTGACCCTGGTGGGCGCGCTGCGCGACCTGCTGCGCCCCCTGACGGTGGCGATCTACCGCAGCGTCGGCGACCAGGGGCAGGAGCGCTGGCTGACACGGGCCCACCTGGGGCAGCACGATGCCGTGGCGCGTGCCGATCCGGTGTGGGCCGATGTCGACAGCCTGCCCGAGCTCGACGCCTTCCCGGCGCGGCTGCAGGCGATGAACGGGCAGACGGTGCTCGCGGTGCCCGGCACGCCCCACCTCACGATCTTCGCCGTCAGCACCGACCGCGAGGTGGTCGGCGTGCTCGAGGTCGAGACCGAGGCGGCGATGAGCGACGAATCGCAGCGACTGGTCTGCAGCATCCTGCGCATCTACCGCAACTTCGAAGGCCTGCTCGACTACAGCGAGCGCGACACGCTGACCGGCCTGCTGAACCGCAAGACCTTCGACGAGAGCTTCCTGAAGGCGACCAACACGCCGGCGCTGGTGTCGCACGCCGACACGCGCCGCGCGCCGCCGTCATCGCACCAGCACTACTGGCTGGGCGTGATCGACATCGACCACTTCAAGTCGGTCAACGACAGCTATGGCCACCTGATCGGCGACGAGGTGCTGCTGCTGCTGTCGCGGCTGATGCGCAGCAGCTTCCGTTTCCACGACCGCCTGTACCGGTTCGGCGGCGAGGAGTTCGTCGTGCTGATGCGCTGTGCCCGCGAGGAAGACACGGCCATGGCGCTGGAGCGGATGCGGCAGAACACCGAGGCGTATGCGTTCCCGCAGGTCGGGCGCATCACGATCAGCATCGGTTTCACCGAGGTGAAGCCCGGCGACACCCCGAGCGGTGCCTTCGAACGGGCCGACAAGGCGGTGTACTACGCGAAGGGCCACGGCCGCAACCAGGTGCGCAGCCATGCGGCGCTGGTGGCCAGCGGCGCGCTCGAGGACGACTCGATCATCGGGGACGTCGAGCTGTTCTAGTGTCGACAGGCCCTGGCGCGGCAGGTTCAGCTCGATCGATCGGCCGGCTCGGCGACGACCGCCTGCCCGGCTTGCTGGTGTTGCTGCTCAGCGCTGCGCACCACGCCCGAGACGACCACGCAGAACGCGATCAGGACAACGGCCGAGAGGGCCAGCGCGGCGAGGATCAGTGCGTTCTCGGAGCGCCATTTCTCGGGCAGGTTCTCCAGCCACGCGGACAGCGCCGGCAGGCGATCCAGTGCAGCTGCGGCTTTCATGGCTTGGACGGCAACGCATCGGGCCAATGGCGGGCCTGCAGTGCCGGGTGGGCGGCCTCGTAGCCGAGATCGTCCGGCAAGGCCGTTGTCGACACGTCGGAGGGCTCGGCTGCCGGCCGGTGCGGCTGCGGTTCGCCCAGGGCCCAGCGCCGCACGTCTTCCAGCCAATCTGCATCGCTTGCCATCGTCACTGCTCCTCGGCGAGCGCTCCCACGGAGTGGGGAGCATGGCAGGCATCGTCGCGTGCACATGGCGCCGCTGCCATCGGCCGAGGCTGCAACTCAACGTAGGAGCGTGCCTACAGTCGTTGCATCTGCTCACGATGCCTCGGTGCGCGTCGGCGTTGCCCTACAGCCGCGAACGCTGGCTTCCTGCGCCGCGACGCGGCCCGCGGCGACAGCTTCTTTCTCGCCGCTGCGCGACGATCCGCGGCATCCACCGGCCGGTGCCGGCAGCGAAAGGAAGCAACATGAACGCGAACAGCTGGTACACCCCGAGCGTGGTCCTGAGTGCGCTGTGCGCCGCGATGGTCGTCACCGCCTGCGGACCGCAGAACGGTGAACCGGTGGCCGCCGCGCCGGCGCCTGCCGCTCCCGTCACGACGCCCGCGCCGGCCCCGGTGCAGGCG
>NZ_JBFUGW010000118.1:0-19403 GCF_056402735.1 Rhizobacter sp. P3_C12 | reverse complement strand
TCCCTGCGCTGACTGGTTTCATGGCCCGTCGCCCAAACTCCCGCCACTCACTTCGTTCGTTGTGGTCAAACAGTGGGCGACAGTCAGTGCACGAAGCGTGCTGCGCACGCGGGCCATGAAACCAGCCAGCTCCGGCGCCCCGTCCCTATTGGCGCTCCACAGCCTCCCCACCCGCGCCTTTGCGGCCACCACCGTACTGTGTTGGGGGGAAAAGATTGAAGTGACCGACGAAGCGTTCGTGCGCTCGCATGCTCAACGGGCACTTCAGTCTTTTCCCCCCAACAAGAGCSGGTGGTGCTKCGCGGCGGGTGTCGGGCTGGCCGGGGGGCGATTTCTGGGGCGACGGAGAAGATCGGCTTTGGGGATGGCGCGCGCCAGCGCGCTTCGTAGACAAACTCATCGGCACTGTTTGACCACAACGAACGAAGTGAGTGGAGGGAGTTTGCCGATGCATCCCCAAAGCCGATCTTCGCAGTGGAGTCGGTGCCCCCGGGGCACCGACCGCCCCGGCATGAGCCCCCCGGCCAGCCCGACACCCGCCGCGACACGCAGAAGCAACACATGAAACGCCAAACCCTCATCGCGGCCACCATCGGAGTCGCAGCACTGATCGCCTTCCCACTCGGCATCGAGAACCCGTACTACATCCACCTCGTCGAGACCATCATGATCTACGCGATCGTGCTGTTCGGCCTCGACATCGTCGTCGGCTACACCGGGCAGGTCTCGCTCGGCCATGCCGGCCTGTTCGGCATCGGCGCCTACACCGCCGGCGTGCTCGTGATGAAGCTCGCCGCCCCGCTGTGGATCACGCTGCCCGCCGCGATCGCCGTCACCGCGGTGTTCGGTGCACTGCTCGCACTGCCCGCACTGCGCGTCACCGGCCCCTACCTCGCGATGGTCACGCTCGCCTTCGGCACCATCGTGCAGATCCTCATCAACGAGATGAGCTTCCTCACCGAAGGCCCGATGGGCATCAAGCTCGAGAAGCCGATGCTGTTCGGCCTGCAGCTCGGCGAACGCGGTTACTACTGGGTGGTCGTCGCGATGCTGGTGGCGTCGCTCATCGTGGTCCATCGCATCCTGCGCTCGCACCTCGGCCGAGCGTTCGAGGCGCTGCGCGGCAGCCCGGTCGCGTCCGATTGCATGGGCGTCTCGGTGTACCGCTACAAGGTCTATGCCTTCGTGATCAGCGCGGGCCTGGCCGGCCTGGCGGGTTCCCTCTACGCCTACTCCGAGCAGTACATCTCGCCCAACACCTACAACTTCGAGCTGACGGTGATGTTCCTGCTGGCCATCATCATGGGCGGGCGCAAGACGCGCAGCGGCGCGCTGCTCGGCGCCGCCATCATCGTGATGCTGCCCAAGCTGCTCGACGACATCGAGCTGTTCCGCTGGGTCGCGGTGCTGATCGCGATCGGCGTGGTCGCCGGCTCCGCCTTCGCGCTGAAGAAGGGCAAGGCCACGCTGCGCTCGGTGGCCGTGCCGGTGCTCGGCAGCATCGCGCTCGCCGGCGTGTCCTTCGTGCTGACGACGATGACCGACTGGCGGCTGTCGATCTTCGGCGTCATCACGCTGTTCGTCGTGTACTTCCTGCAGGACGGCATCATCGGCTTCCTGCGCAATGCCCTCAACTGGCACAGCCGCGTCGAGGTGCCCGCCCTCGACGCCGCCAGCGCGCCGAAGGATGCCGTCTCGACCGCCGCCCAGCACAGCGCGCCGGAGCTGCTCGTCGCGCAGGGCGTGCTGATGCAGTTCGGCGGCCTGAAGGCGCTGAACAACGTCGACCTCAGCGTGCGGCGCGGCACCATCCACGGCCTGATCGGCCCCAACGGTTCGGGCAAGAGCACGATGATGAACGTGCTGACCGGCATCTACACCCCCACCGGCGGCACGCTCGCGTTCGCCGGCCGCTCGCTGGTCGGGCGCACCTCGGCCGACATCGCGCTGTCCGGCATCGCGCGCACCTTCCAGAACGTGCAGCTGTTCGGCGAGATGACGGCGCTGCAGAACGTGCAGGTCGGGCTGCACCACACCTTCCGCAGCCACCTCGTCGACGTCGCCGTGCACACGCCGCGCTACCGGCGCGAAGAACGCGCCGCAGCGCAACGTGCACTCGCGCTGCTGGAGTTCGTCGGCCTCGCGGACCTGGTGCACGAGGAGGCGCGCAACCTGCCGTACGGCAAGCAGCGGCTGCTCGAGATCGCGCGCGCGCTCGCGCTCGACCCGCAGCTGCTGCTGCTCGACGAACCCGCCGCCGGCCTGACCGCGCCCGACATCAAGGAGCTGATCTCGATCATCCGCAAGATCCGCGAACACGGCATCACGGTGATCCTGATCGAGCACCACATGGACGTCGTGATGAGCATCTGCGACACCGTGTCGGTGCTGGACTTCGGGCAGAAGATCGCCGAGGGCCTGCCCGCACAGGTGCAGGCGGACGAGAAAGTCATCGAGGCCTACCTCGGTGGCCAGGCGGCCTGAGGACCACGACATGCTGACCATCCAGAAGCTCGAAGCCGGCTACGGCAAGGTGCAGGTGCTGCACGGCATCTCGATCGAGGTGCCCAAGGGACAGGTCGTCACGCTGATCGGCTCGAACGGTGCCGGCAAGACGACGACGATGCGCGCCGTCTCCGGGATGATCAAGCCGAGCGCCGGCGAGATCAGCCTGAACGGCCAGCGCATCGACGGCCTGGAGTCGTACCACATCGCCAAGCGCGGCCTCGCGCATTCGCCCGAAGGCCGGCGCGTGTTCGCGACGATGACGGTGACCGACAACCTGACGCTCGGCGCCTTTCCGCGGTTGACCGGCAGCCGCCCGCGCGGCGACGTGAAGGCCGACCTGGAACGCGCGCTGGAACTCTTCCCGCGGCTGAAGGAGCGGCGCGAGCAGCTGGCCGGCACGCTGTCGGGCGGCGAGCAGCAGATGCTCGCGATGGCGCGAGCGGTGATGCTGAACCCCGAGATCGTGCTGCTCGACGAGCCGTCGATGGGACTCGCGCCGATCCTCGTCGAAGAGGTGTTCCGCATCATCGCGCGGCTCAAGAGCGAAGGCGTCACGATGCTGCTGGTCGAGCAGTTCGCGGCTGCGGCACTGAACGTCGCCGACTACGGCTACGTGCTGGAGAACGGCCGCATCTCGGTGCATGGCCCGGCCGAGCGGCTGAAGAACGATCCGGCGGTGAAGGCGGCGTACCTGGGCGGTGGGCACTGAGTCAGGTGCCGATGTCGCTGTTCACGGCACGCAACCACATGCGTTCGATCTGTTCGGTGTAGTTGATGGGGAGCAGGTCGACGTCGGGGTGTTCTCGTGCATAGACACGGAAGAGTTCGTCGGCGAATGCTTGTCCGATCTCCGCGACGCCCTCGAAATCCAGCATCACTCTCTTGAAGCGGTCGAACCGGGCGATCAGGCGCTTGGCCTGCGAACGAGAGATCAGTTGCTCGTCGCCGTACTGCGCGAGTTTCATCGGCACCACGGTCTTGTTGAAGCCGAAATCCTCGGGTGCGTCCATGTATTGCTCGAAGACACTTCGCGCCGTGCGAGTGCTGTCGAGGGCGATTCGCATGCGGATCGTGGTCCCGTCGGGAAAGACGCCAGGTTCCTCCAGCAGCCAATCATGCGGGGCCGCGTCATCGTGGCTGAAGTACAGGTTGTTGGCATCGATGGCGAAGCTGTCGAACATCCGGCTCGTGAAGAAGATGCCCTCGCCTGAGTGCTTGCTGGGATCGGTTGTCAACTTGCCTTTGGCCAACTCGAGACGCGCGAAATCTGATACCGCTCGCAATACAAGCGGCTCAAGTCGCGCGGGTGCTCCGTCACGTCGACCGTGACTTGGCGAATCAGATCGTCGAAGGCAATGAAGCGCGGCGCAGCCATGGCAGTGCCAAGTTGTTAACCTTGCCGATCATAGTTGTTAATCTCTCGAGTTCAGCCGTCGATGCTCAGCAGCAACTGCGTGGGCGTGTAGGTCGGCGTGACCTTGTAGCCGGTCACCGAGATCGTGCTGAACCTGCCGCGCAGGCTCGTGCCCTTGAGCACGCTCAGGGTGTCGCCCATGCTCGGGGCGAACCCGGGCTTGAAGGTCACCGTCAGCGTGCCGCCCGTCAATGTCACCGTGCCGCCGGCGCTGATGCGACCGGCGCCCGCATCGCCGACCTGCAGGGTCAGGTTGGCGCCGCCCAGCACCGAGAGCGCCCCGCCGATCGACAGCGTGGACGGTGCGCTGCAGACGAGCGTGCCGGCGCCGACGAAGACGTCGCCTGCCCCGAGGGCGGTGGCCGAACCGGCCACCAGCGAGCCGCCCGCGATCTCCGTGCCGCCCGAGTAGGTGTTGGTGCCGGCCAGCGTCAGGGAGCCCGTGCCGGCCTTGGTGAGCTTGCCGGCGCCGGAGATGTCGTTGCGCCATGCGTCCGCGGCACTGAAGCCGCCGAGCGATGCGTCCATGCCGACGGTCACGTCGCCGTTGAATGCGCCGTAGCCGTCCGCGGCGGCGAACAGGTTCAGGCGGCCCCAGCCCTCCTTGTCATCGAGCCCGGGGTGGCCCGACGGCAGCGCTGTGGTCTTCAACACCACGCGGCGCTGGCCCGCATCGAGATACGGCAGCCGTGTTTCCAGCAAAGCTTCGGCCCCCTTGGGAACCGTGGCCGCCTTGCCGGTGTCGCCGATCGGTGGGAGCCCGTAGGTGAGGCGACGCAGGTAGTTGGCCCGGCTGGCGGCGCGATCCGCGAAGCGATCGGTCGACGTGTCGGCCGAGTGTGCGAAGGCATTGAGCGCGTCGGCCGTCGTCACGCCCGCGGCGGCCATCAGCGTGCCTTGCGCCTGGGACCAGGCGGCCTGCTTCAGCGCGGCGTTGGCGGGGTCCACGATGTTCGCGGCCGCCGAAGCCTGGCCGAGAATGCGCCCCCCCATCACGTCGAGCGGCGAATGCATGCCGGCCAGGATGCGGTTCTCGCCGAGCTCCAGCCCGCGCGCCAGCAGCTCCTGGAAGCGCTGGGGAAACACGTAGGCCATGGCCATCGCATCGCGCGTGGCTTCTGCGGAGTGGCCGCTGATGTAGCCGCCGTCGGTGGCCGGCGTGGTGCTCTTCGCCGGCACCAGGGATGGGGCCACCACGACGCTCGTGCTCCAGCGCCACGGCCTCGCGTACTTGTAGAAGCGCTTGGCCGGCTCGGTGGAGGCATTGGTGCCGATGGCGCCGATGAAGTCGACGACGCTGCCGAAGCTGGCGTTGCCGCTGCCGCCCACGCCGATGTTGTTGCCGCCGTCGTTGTAGAGCACGCTGTTCGCGTCGGCCGCGATGCTCGAGATGGTGGTGGTCTGCTGGGCGGCGGTGCGCCATGCGTTCGTCAAGGGACCGAGGCCGTCGGTCACGCTGTAGCCCTTGCCGCGCCGGTCGTCGAGGTAGGCCGCCAGCTCCTGGGCGGCGGTGCGCCGGGACGTGAGGTCGACGACGTACTGGATGTTCGCCGCGTGCGTGCCGGTGCTGAGCACCGTGCCGTCGGTGGCGTCGGCCGGAAGGCCGCTCCAGTTCGACGCCACGACCGTAGGGAAGCTGCCGTTCGCGGCGGCGCTGGCCCCCGCATCGACGATCAGCGTGCTCGGCTTCCAGATGTCGAGGAAGCCCGCGACGGCGCGCACCCCGGCGTTCGTGTCCAGGGTTGCATAGCGGGCGTCGCCGCGCTGGTTCGTGTAGGCGAAGTCGACGAAGGGCGGCACCGCTTGTGCATCGGCCACGGGTGCGGTGTCGGCATGCCCCAGGCCTTGCGGTGCCGGCGGGGCGGAGACGGTTCCCCCGTCCGCAGGGCCACCGTCGCCACCGCCGCCGCACGCGGCCAGTGCGAAGAGGGAAGCGATCGATGCGGCGATCAGCTGGCGTCGGCGGGGGAGCGGGTGCTGCATGGGGAGGTCGTCCGTTGAAAACCGGCGGACTCTAGCGACGCCTGATGAAAGCTCGATGACGCTCCTCTCGCGGTTGTCAGTCTCTGCCTTGCACCAGCAGCCGCCGCAGCGTCGCCCACAGCGCGTCATCCCTGAACGGCTTCGCCATGTGGTCGTCCATGCCGGCGGCCAGGCTGCGCTCGCGGTCGCCGTCCATCGCGTTGGCGGTCAGCGCGACGATCGGCGTGCGCCGGCCATCGCCGGCTTCCTGCTCGTGCTCGCGCATGCGGCGCGCCGCCTCGAAGCCGTCCATCAGCGGCATCTGGCAGTCCATCAGCACCAGATCGGGCCGGCGCGCCTGGAACGCGGCCACCGCCTGCTCGCCGTCGCTCACCACCTGCACCGACAGCCCCAGGCCCTGCAGCGCCGCCTCGGCCACCAGCGCGTTCACCGGGTTGTCCTCGGCCAGCAGCACATGGCCGCTCAGCAGGCGGCCGCTGCGCTCGCCGGTCGCGACGGCGGGCTCGGCCGGCGCGTCTTCCGGCGCCGTCGGCAGCGCGAGCGTCAGGCGGAAGTTCGAACCCTCGCCCGGCACGCTGGTGCACACCAGGTCGCCATCCATCGCGCGCGCCAGTTCGCGCGCGATCGTCAGGCCCAGGCCGGTGCCGCCATAGCGGCGGCGGAACGAGTTGTCGCCCTGCTGGAACGCATCGAAGATGCGACCACGGTCGACCGCCGCGATGCCGACGCCGGTGTCGCGCACGTCGATGCGCACCCGCCCGCGCACCGGGTGGTGCTTCGCGATCACCGTGACCGAACCGGCCTCGGTGAACTTGATCGCATTGCCGAGCAGCTGCTGCAGCACCTGGCGCAGCCGTGCCGCATCGCCCACCACCAGCGCCGGGCGCGTCATCGACAGGCGCGCCTGCAGCAGCAGCCCGCGCTCGCTCGCCGCGGGGGACGACTGCGCGACCACGTCGTCGATCAGCTGCGCGAGGTCGAAGCGCTGTTGGGCGAGCGCGATCGTGCCGCCCTGCAGGTGCGAGAAATCCAGGATGTCGTTGATCTGCGCCAGCAGGTGCTCGCCGGCGCGCTCGATCACGTCCCATTGCGCGGCGGTCGGCACCTCGGGCTGGCGCCGCAGCAATCGCGCAAGCCCGAGGATGCCGTGCAGCGGCGTGCGCATCTCGTGGCTCATCGTCGCGAGGAACTGGCTCTTCACGCTGCTCTGCCGCTGCGCCAGCGCGAGCGCCTCGGCGCGCTCCTCGGCGATGCGGTCGGTGGTGTAGCGCAGCCGCAGCAGCTCGCGGATGCGCAGCTCGGCGCGGCGCGCCTCCCACAGCATCAGGCCGAGGAAGAGCAGCACGCCGATCGCGATGAACATCCCGGCCCGGGAATCCTGCAGCACCTGCACCACCACCACCGGCAACAGCAGCGGCACCAGGAAGGCCGTGCACGCCGACGACGCGGCCTGCAGCACGAACAGCGCCACGGCCGACACGCCGACCAGCGAGGCCACCATCAGCGCGACGATGTCGGGGTGGTGCGGCGGGCTCAGCCACGCCACCGCCAGGCTCCAGACGAAGCCGTCGACCGCCAGCACCGCGAGCAGCCGGCCGCGCCATGGCCGGCTCGCCGGCTCGGCCTGCGCGAAGAAGCGCTGGCGCAGCAGCAGCCGCACGCCGGAGACGGTGCAGCGCATCGCGAACCAGACCGCCAGCTGCAGCGGCGTGTCGTAGGGGAGCAGGCCCCAGCACACCAGCAGCGCGAAGGGCACGCCGGTCATCGTGGCGGTGTGCGAGCGTTGGTAGAGCAGTGCCGTCTGCTCGTCGGCCATGCGGCGCGCCAGGTCGGCGCCGAGGTGCGGCGAGGAGGTGGAGGATTCCGCCGGAACTGCGGGCATGGACGTCCTTGGCGGCAACGATCGGCCGGATGCCGCATTATCGACAGCCTGTCGTCCCCGAGAGCACGCATGTCTGCCTCCCTCACTGCTCTGAAACCCGCACCCGTTCGCGGCGGTTTGCTGGCTGCCGCGCTGCTGGCGGGTGCCCACTTGGCGGCCGCGCAAGCACCCGTCGCGCAAGCGCCTGCCGCGCCCGAAAAACAGACGGTCTACCTGATCGATCCGGCGCACACCCACATCCAGTGGGAGGTGCGCCACTTCGGCACCTCGACCAGCCGCGGCCGCTTCGACGACATCGCCGGCCACGTCACGCTCGATCGTGCGGCGCAACAAGGCGAAGCGTCGATCACGATCGGCACCGCGTCGATCAACAGCGGCGTGGCACCGCTCGACACCATCCTGCGCAGCCACAGCTTCCTCGACGTGAAGAACCACCCGCAGGCCTACTTCGTCGCCAGCCGGTTCCGCTTCGCCGACGGCAAGCCGGTGGAGCTGCGTGGCGAACTGACGCTGCACGGCGCCTCGCAGCCGCTGAGCCTGCGCGCGGTGAGCTTCAACTGCTATGAGCACCCGGTGCTCAAGCGCGAGGTCTGCGGTGGCGACTTCGAGGCGGAGTTCTCGCGCAGCGGCTTCGGCATCACCTACGGGCTGCCGGTCGTCGGCGACACGGTGAAGCTGCAGATCGGCATCGAGGCCATCCGGCAATGACGACACCGCTGCCTGCCGGCGTGGCGGTGCTGGAGCGCGGCTGGCTGTCGTCGAACAACGTGCTGCTGCACGGCCTGCATGGCGAGGGCGCGCTGCTGGTCGACAGCGGCCATTGCCTGCATGCACCGCAGACGCTGGCGCTGGTGCGGCAGGCGCTGGCCGGCGCGCCGCTCGCGCGCATCGTCAACACGCACCTGCACTCCGACCATTGCGGCGGCAACGCGACGCTGCAGCGCGCGCTGGGCGCTGCCGTCACGGTGCCGATCGCCAGCTGGCACACGGTGCAGGCCTGGGACGAAGATGCGCTGTCGTACCGCGCGACCGGCCAGCTGTGCGAGCGCTTCACGGCGCAGTCGTCGCTGGCGCCGGGCGAGGTGCTGCAGGCCGGCGGCCGGGCGTGGCAGGCGCTGGCGGCGCCGGGCCACGATCCCAAGTCATTGATGTTGTTCGAGCCTCAAGAGGGTGTGCTGCTGTCGGCCGATGCGCTGTGGGAGAACGGCTTCGGCGTGGTGTTCCCGGAGCTCGACGGTGTCGATGCGTTCGACGAGGTCGAAGAGGTACTCGACGTGGTCGAGCGGCTGCCGGTGCGGATCGTGGTGCCCGGCCACGGGGCGCCCTTCGACGACGTGTCCGGCGCGTTGTCGCGCGCCCGCTCGCGGCTCGCCGGCTTCCGCGCCGATCCGCTGCGCCATGCGCGCCATGGCGCGAAGGTGCTGCTGAAGTACCACCTGATGGAGCAGCGCTCGCAGGACTGGCCGGCGTTGCTGGCGTGGGCCGAGGCGACGCGGCTGTTCGCCGGCATCGCGCGGCAGCTGGGCTGGGCCGATGCGTCGACCGGTTGTCGCCAGCTCGTGGCCGAGCTGGCGGGGCAGGGTGCGTTGCGCGTTGACGGCGCGGGCGTGCATGACGCCTGAGACGGGCCATCGCTTTTCGAGAACCCGCTATCTGAGAAATTTGACCCGGACATCTTTCACCTGACGCTCGTCGGGCTGGATCGCGAGACTGCGCGCTCGCAATCGCAACCCGCTTGATCAGGGAGAAGAAGATGACGATGAATCGGCATGCGTGGCTCGACGCATGGGGCTGGGCAGTGGCCGCAGCCACGACGCTATTGACTTGCTTGCATGTGCGCTGTTGTAATCATTCGCAACCGATGGGCAAGTGCTATTGCAAGTGGATGCTCAACCCATCGGATCTTTATATTGGATGGCGCTTCAGCAGTCTGGCCGCATACAAGTCAAAGGCCCGCGCAGTCGAGCCCATTGAGGGAGGAAACCAATGAAGTTCCACAGGAACGATGGCGGCGCCATGCGCCGCGCACTGCAACGAGCAGCGTCTGGCGCATACGCCATTGCAGCGATCTACCTGGCAAGCTGGCTCGCGGCTCCCGTGGCCGTGGCCGGGTGTGTGAACACGCGATGCGCTTACCCCACCGTTGCCATCAGCCAGCCGGCGAACAACCTCACCTTGCGGACGACCGGCACGGTCAACGTCACGGTGACAGGGCGAGCCACAGGCGATGTAGTGACGACCACCGGCGGGCCTTACACATTCCCCATTCGGAATGTGGGCGTCTATCTGGACGGAACGCTGCTAGGCAATGCCACGATCACGGCCAACGGGCAGGATCCGGACCTGGAGCGTCCGTATTCAGACTACACCTACACCTTCACCGGTGTGTCTCCCGGTACGCACGCGCTGGGGGTGAAGGCGACGGACGATGCCAGGACAGGAGTGACCTCCAGCGCATTGGTGACGGTGACGGTCAATGTGGTCGCAATGCAGGCGCCCAACGTCAGCATCACCGCACCGGCCAACGGCACGGTCTCGACCATCCCGGGCAGCTTCGGGTTCACGTCGTCCGCGTCCGATCCAGACGGCACCGTGAGCTCGGTTCAGTACTTCGCGAACGGTGCTCCGATCAGCAACGCGATTGCCGCATCGCCGTATGCGTTCAGCTGGAGCGGCATGTCCGCCGGAAGCTACAGCATCGTCGCTCGCGCGACCGACAACGAAGGGCTTTCGAGAGACTCCACGGCGGTTGCCGTCGTAGCCAATGACCGTCCGACCATCGCATTGAGTACGGCAAACGCCAATGGCGTTGCGCCCGGCAGCATCACGCTGCAAGCGAGCGCCGCTGACGGTGTTGGAGGTGTCAGCAATGTCACCTATTACGCCAATGGCAGCGCGATCTCCGGGGCGCTCGGTGTGGCGCCCTACACCCTCAACTGGACCAATGTCGGCAGAGGAACCTACAGCATCGTTGCGCGTGCGACGGATGCCTACGGCTCCACAACAGACGCCAGTGCATTCAGCTGGGTGGTGAATCAGGCTCCGAGCGTGGCGCTGACAACGCCTGCGAGTGGCACCGTGTCGACAGCGCCGAGCAACTTCAACCTGACCGCAACGGCGTCGGACGCCGACGGAAGCATTGCCTCGGTTCAATACTTCGCCAACGGAACGGCGATCAGCGGCGCGCTCACTGCGCCGCCTTACGCTTTCACCTGGAGCGGCATGGGGCCGGGAAGCTACGGCATCGTGGCGCGTGCCACCGACAACGGCGGCCTTTCCCAGAACTCGGCTTCCGCCACCGTCATCGCGAACGATCGCCCGACAGTTTCGCTGAGCACCACCGACGCGAACGGCCTGGCGCCGGGCAGCATTGCGTTGCAAGCCACCGCGGGCGACAACGTCGGTGGAGTGAGCAACGTCACCTACTTGGCGAACGGCACGGCGATCTCCTCGGCGCTGACGGCGCCGCCCTTTGCTTTCAACTGGTCCGGCGTCGGTCGCGGAAGCTACAGCATCGTGGCGCGTGTGACGGACGCCTATGGGGCCTTCACGGATTCCACGGCCTTCAGCTGGGTGGTGAACCAGCCTCCCACTGTCTCGCTGACCTCGCCGGCGAGCGGGGCGGTCATCACGAACGGCTTGCCGGCAACGGTCAATCTCGTGGCTCAGGCCAGCGATGTCGATGGAAGCATTGCCAAAGTCGAGTTCCGCGTCGACGGTGCGCTCGCAGGCTCGGCGACAAGTGCGCCATTCAGCTTGACATGGAGCACCAATGCCACCGGTGCGCACAGCGTGCAGGCGCGTGCCTTCGACAACGGCGGCGCGACCCTCGACTCGCCGGCGGTGAGCTTCATCGTCGACGCACCTCCCGTCGTCGCGATGGCGGCGCCAATGAGCGGCGCCACGTATCAGCCCGGTTGGGATATTCCACTCAGCGCCACCGCGAGCGATACCGACGGAAGCATCTCCAAGTTGGAGTTGCTGGATGGCGCCAGCGTGATTGCAACGCTGACATCGGGGCCGCCGTACAACTTCCTCTGGCACAACGTGGCGGCGGGAACGCACGCCGTCACTGCTCGCGCGACCGACAACCAGGGTGCAGTCAAGACGTCGGCTGCCATCAACATCAATGTTGCCTTCGTCGCGCCGTTGCCATCCAACGGCACGGGCTTGCCCGGCACCACGGCGGGCGCGTTGACCGTGAATGCCATCGGTGTTGCGCAATACAACATTCCGATTGCCGTTCCGCCCGGCACGGCGGGGATGGTGCCCGCAGTCTCATTGCAATACGACAGTGCCGGTGGCAATGGCGCGATCGGCGTCGGCTGGTCTCTGTCGGGCCTCGGTGCGATCATCCGCTGCCCACGCACCCAGGCGCAGGACGGCGTGCGCGCCGGTGTGTTGCTCACGCTCGACGATCGATTCTGCATGGACGGTCAGCGACTCAATCTCCTGGGCGGCGGCGCCTATGGTGCTCCGTCCAGCGAGTACCGCACGGAAGTGGACAGCTTCGTCAAGGTTGTCGCAGTGGGAACCAGCGGGAACGGGCCGGCCTCATTCAAGACATGGCGGCGCGATGGCACCGTGATGGAGTACGGCGCCACCGCCGACGCGCGAATGATCCTTGCAGGCCATGCGACGCCGCTGCAATGGGCGCTGAACAAGGTGACCGACGCGAGAGGCAACTACTACACGGTGACTTACACCTTTGACGCCGCGACCGGGCAGCTCTATCCGAGCCGCATCGACTACACCGGCAATGCGACTGCCGGCACGCCGATCACACCGTACAACTCGGTTCGTTTCGAATACGACTTCTCTCGACCCGATGCGGAGCTGCGGTACGTGCTGGGCGCCAAGGTCATCGGTGCGGCACGGTTGACGCACGTCAAGACCTACGCGGAATCGGCGCTGGTCAAGGACTATCAACTCACCTATTCCATCGGCACGGCGACCGGGCGTTCGCGCATCAGGGACGTCACCGAATGCGCGGGCAACGGGGTGTGCCTGCCCTCGACGACGTTCACGTGGAACGACTCGCTGGCGGGGTTCGTCGGAAGTACCGTTGACCTGCCCAGTGATGGGCAGCAATGGGGAGGCTTGCTCACCGGCGACATGAAAAGGGACTACTGGGTGGATGTCACCGGAGACGGCCGCCCGGATCATTGCGTCCTGACCGCCAACGTCCCGCAGTCGACCGAAGACCCGACAATCTTCGACATCTTGTGTGCATTGACGCAGCCAGGAGGTGCCGCCCCGCTGGCGCTCAAGGTGGGGTCGCTGCTCGGTGCAGAAGTGTTCTTTGTCGACGTCAACGGTGACGGAGTGCAGGACATCTGCGGGCAGAGCCTCTGCTTCGCGATGAAAGCGGATGGCGTCTTGGCGACGATGCAGGTGCCCTCGTGGGCCACGCGCGTGGGAAGCCGGAACCAGTACAGCGATGTCAATGGTGACGGCCTCGCTGATCACTGCGCGATCACTTACGGATTCCAGACGCCGTATTGGGCGCAATGCAGCCTGTCCACCGGAACGGGATTTGCATCGGCGGTCGTTCTGGGGGACATGCCCAGCTCGCTCAAGTCGGTCGACTGGGTCGACATCACGGGCGACGGCATCCTGTCGCTGTGCTACGTGGATTTGACGGGTGCTCATTGCCGCCAATGGGGGCCATCGGGATTTGCCGCTGAGAAGGCCACGGGAGCTGTGCCGATTGGGGACGCCATAGGCAAGGGTCTGGCGTGGGTCGATGTCAACGGCGATGGCCTGGCTGACTTCTGCCGAGTGGTGAGCGCGACCGACAATGTGGACGACACCCCCGGATCCCTGCTGTGCACGTTGTCCACCGGTGTCGGCTTCGGCGACACCGTCGCGGTGACGAATCTCCAGGTCGGCTACGCGAGATCTGCCGCCATTGACACTTCGCGCATGTGGCCCGATGTCAACGGTGATGGGAAGGCCGATTTCTGCCGCGTGCGCGGGTGGGTCACCGGCACGCCGAGCGCCAACGCGTACCTGGAATGCACGTTGTCGACCGGATCGGGGTTCGGAGCAACCTTCCAGGCGCCCGTCGGTGCTTGGGACAGGCATGGATCCGTCGTGGATGCGACGGGCGACGGCAACGCAGATCTCTGCTATCGCACCGACACCGGATCTGCGAGCACGCCTCACTGCATCTCGGGCTCCTCCAAGTATCCGGACAAGCTGGCCGGCGTCGTCAACGGTCTGGGAGCCTCGGCTTCCGTCGAGTACAGGCCCATCTCGGATCCCAGCATCTATACCAAGGGCAGTGGTGCGACTTTTCCCGTGCTCGACATCCAGGACAACACGCCTGCGGTGCAACGGGTGCTGACCAGCGATGGCGTAGGCGGCATGCACGAGGAACACTATGCCTACGAAGGATCGCGAGTCGACCTGTCCGGGCGTGGCTTCCTGGGCTACGCGGCCGCCACCGTAACTTCGCCGGCCGGGCTCAGAACACGCAGCACCCGGTATCAGGCGTTTCCGTTGACGGGCCTGCAGCAGGGCGTGAAGTTCATCGGTGAGAGCGGTACGGTGCTGAGCGAGACCGCCTACACCTATGACACCAATCTTCAAGGACCGGTGGCCAAGGTTCAGTCCGCCACCACGATCGAGAAGACGAACGATCTCAACGGCGCCTTCAAGAACTGGGTTGAGACGACAGCCAGTGCGTACGACCCGACTTGCGGCAACGCGCAGCAGGTGACGACCGTCTACAAGACATCGAGCGGCGCACCGGATGGCTTCAGCAACACGATGTCGGTCGGCTACCAGAACGACATCGGCAACTGGATCCTGTGCCAGCCAGTCACTGTGAGCGTTTCGGCCACGGCTCCCAACGCGCCCGGCAGTACCAGGACCACCGCGAACAGTTACTACGCGAACGGGCTTCTTCGGCAGCGCATCGTCGAGCCGAACAACGGCGGGGGCGCGCAGGCCAACCTGCGACTGGCGACCGATTTCACCTACGACGACTACGGCAATCTCAAGACTCGCAGTGTCAGTGGCGCCCAGATCGCGACCCGCACCGAGGTCACGCTGGCCTACGACCTACGCGGGCGCTTGCCGCTCACTGTGGACAACGCGTTGGGTCACCGGGAGACCAGGACGTTCGATTGGCAACTCGGAACCATGCTGACGCTGGAAAGCCCGAACCTGCTGCAGACCACTTTGACCTACGATCCCTTCGGGCGCTTGCTGACCGCAACGCGTGCCGACGGCACGCGCGAGACGCTGACCTATCAACCCTGCGCGGGCTGCGCGGGAACGTCCGCTTTCGTGGTGAAGCGCACCGAGGCCGTGGTCGCGAGCGGCGCGGTGGTGACGCCGCCTTCGAGGATCTACTACGACACGCTGAGTCGACCGGTGCTCCGTGTCGAGTCGGGGTTCGATGGCCAGGAGATCTACCGCGAGACGCTGTTCGACAACCTCGGGCGTGTGGCCTACGAGGCGGCGAACTATCGCATCGGCGACCCCCTCATCCGCTGGACCCAATACAGCCATGACTTGCTGGGGCGCGTCGTGCTGGCCCAGTTGCCCGATGAAACGACCGTCACGTACGGCTACGACGGTCGCAGCCGCACCACGACCAATGTCAGGGGTGTGGTGACCCGGGAGACCGTCGACAGCCAAGGCCGGCTTTCCACTGTCGTCAATGCCGAAGGATCGGTGGATGCAAGCGCCGTGGTGTATGCCTACGACGCCTGGGGCAACCTCGCGAAGAGCACCGATGCCAAGGGCAACGAGATCGTCACCGAGTACGACTTGCGTGGCAGGAAGATCGCGCTGAACGATCCGGACCTGGGGCGCTGGGCCTATGTGGTGGACAACCTGGGCCAGGTCACCCACCTCACCGATGCCAAGGGGCAGGGAACCGACTACGTCTACGACCGGCTCGGCCGCATGACGGAGCGCCGCGAGCCGGACTTGACAAGCCGTTGGTTCTTCGAAACCACGCAGGCAGGGTTGGACTGCAACAAGGCAAAGGGAAAACTCTGCGAGGCGACGTCGGACAACGGCTATTGGCGGCGCAATGCCTATGACAACCTGGGGCGCCTGACGACCCAGACCCATCATGTCGACGCCGACTATATGGTGCGATGGAGCTACGACGAGGCGGGTCGGCCGCAAGGCCTGACCTACCCGTTGAGCACCGGCGCATTGCCGCTCAGCCTGCAGTACAACTACACGCCGCTGGGCTTCCTAGCCAGCGTCTCGAGCGGCGCCACCATTTACTGGACGCGCAATGCCGCCAATGCGGACGGCAATGTCGTCAGCGAGAGCTACGGCAACGGCCTGTCGAGCGCTCGAAGCCATGAACCGCTGACCGGTCGACTGAGTACCGTCCAGTCGGGCACCGCGAGCAATCCGGCGGGTACCCAGAATCAAGCCTACAACTATGACAACCTCGGCCGTCTGCAGCGGCGGCGGGATCTGGTCACGGGCACGGACGAGGTGTTCGGCTACGACAACCTCAACCGCTTGACCACGGAGCAGTTGGTGGCAGCAGGCGCTCCGATGGGCGGGGAGGTCAAGTCGGTGACCTACGACTCGATCGGGAATGTGACGAGCAAGCAGGGTGTCGGTTCGTATTCATACAACGCCAGCGGAGCGGGTAGCGTGCGGCCACATGCCGTCGCCGGTGTCACGGGCACGGTCAACGGCATGGCGACTCCCAGCTTCGGCTACGACGCCAACGGCAACATGCTGGCGGGGGCAGGGCGCAGCATCGCCTGGACCAGCTTCAACATGCCCTTGACGCTTGCCAACGGCTCCGGCGTCAGCAGCTTCCTGTATGGCAGTGAACACCAGCGCGTGCAGCAGACTTGGACCGAAGGTGGAAGYACGCTGAGGACGGTCTACCTCGACTCGCCGCAATTCGAGAAGGAAGTGAGCAGCCAGAGCGGCCTCACCGAATACAAGCACTACGTGAACGTGGATGGCCGGACCGTCGCGATACACACGCGGCGAAGCAACGGCAGCGAGGATGTGAAGTACCTTCTGGTTGATCACCTGGGTTCGATCAGCGTGGTCACCGATGTGACTGGGATGCCGACGGAGCGGCTCGCGTACGACCCATGGGGTGATCGTCGCACGGCCAGCGGCTCGACTGTGGGCGCAGCCGACCCGCTCAATGCAATCCAGCCCGTGAGCACGGACCGGGGCTACACGGGGCATGAGCACCTGGACCGCGGCAGCATCGGCCTCGTGCACATGAATGGCCGGGTGTACGACCCGGTGCTGGTGCGCTTCATCAGTGCCGACCCGTTCGTCTCGCATCCAGGGCACAGCCAGAGCTACAACCGCTACAGCTATGTGGGCAACGATCCGCTGAACTTCATCGATCCGAGCGGATATGAGGACGAGCCGGCCCGACTACCTCGGGTAGCGGTCAAAGGGAACAAGCCGTCATGTGCCGATAATCCGTCCTGCGTCAATGCATTCAAGGAATTGGCGGCGATGGGTCTGATCGCACTTCGTAACTTTGCGGTCAGTCCCCAGGGACGAGCGTTGCTCAATGGGTCCCGGATCCTTGTGGGACTGACCCCACAAGGTCGGCTTGTTCTTCTCGCAATCACCGCAGGCTACGCCATCTACGAGAATCGAGAGGCGTTGGCGGAGATGATGAGCAACGTCGTCGGAGGCTCGGGGGCGTCGGGGGATAAACTGCCGAAAGCGGACGAGGCGGCAGATGCTGCGCCTTCTTCGCCAACGGGGGCAAACAGCACAAGTCCGCAGACTCCGCCGCCAGACGACGAAGGGAACCGCCGAAACGAAACCGACCACAGCAAGCAGCGTGCGGACGAGGCTAAGACGGATGCCAATCGTAACGTTGGCGATAGGAATGCAGTAATTCGCGATGGCAAGCAATACACAGATGACTTGTCAGGCAATAAGGTCTATGTTTCTGGTGATCGAGTCGTCATTACCGATCAAGAGGGGAACTACATTACTCAATTCAAGAACAGCCGAGCAAATACGAATGCGCGCGTTGAGTCTGGCCGCTGGATACCGGTTCCCCCACCAGGATTTTGATATGAATATTCTTTACGCTGAACTGAGAGTTTGGAAGCGTTTGGATGCAGCGAGGGCGGTTCTCTACCGGTGCTTTGAGGACACTACAACTAGGCGGTTCGCGGTGCAGAGTGCCGATTTTTTCAAACTACCAATTGACGCGAGCCAGATTCAAAGATCAGAGATGCAATTTGCTGAACTGTTCATGGAAATAGCGCCCGATGAGCGATGCAAGTGGTTTAACTCTGTTGAGGAGGCTATCGCCGCGCACGACAGCGAGTTTTCCTAGGAAAACTCTAAAACGCTTGGCCGAGTCTTGTGCAGGTGTCAAGAATGATCGCGATGAGGCCGCTGGGGTAGAGTGACTCCAGTGGTCAAGCTGGGACAAGCCATGAGCGAGATCAAGTACCCAGAGATGCGTGAGGAGCTTGTGAATCATCTTCGCGCTCTCTCCGACGCTGAATATCAGCAACGGGTGTGGGTCGCAAAGGGCAAGGAAGGAACGATCGAGCACGACGAGTTCGACTATGCGGTTCACTTCCTGTACGACGATACGCAACTGGCCGAAGATCCTCGGGCCATGATGGGCTGGATTCTCCGCAACGACTCGGAAGCCGTACTCATTGAGAGGCTGGTGAAGATCATTGAGAGCATCCTTCAAAAGCACGGCACTGCGCTGTCCGATGCGCAATACATTGTGCTCCCGGAATGGGGCGGCGTTGTCGATGTGGCGAAGGAGGCTCTCTCGATCATCGGCGCGCGGGGGCAGGAGCGCAGCCGATGAATCCCGCCTCGCGATTCAGGATTGAACTTTGCACAGTGATAGTCCCGCTGGCTCAAGGTGACGAGGTGCGGGCAATGGTCCTGATGCGGCATTCCGTCGTCGACATCGGAAAGGTTGTAGGCGTCGATGTGAAACCCTACGCCAAGCCCGCAGGTTCACACGTCATTCGGGTCGAGGTCGATTGCGTTGACCATCCTCAAAGCATCGTCGAGAACCTCGTCCAGGTCGTCGGGGGGCCCGGGTGGATCCTGTCGGGATCGGGCGACGAGATCGACGCCATCTGGTCGCCGCACGAGGGGGCTCTGCCCCGGTCAGCCTGTTCGTCACGTGGATGCAGATTCAGACGATGCCCCAGAGGGCTCTGCCAGTCTCGCGCTACGGACTGCACAAGCCGTAGCCTGACCGCGGGCACCGATCCTGCAGCCCTTGCCGCATGACCCCCGAACGCCGGGGATGACCGCCGTGTCCTGACGGAACACGTCCCGAACGGGCGTGACCGGCTGACACGAAGCGCCACATTTGCAAGCAAGCGAGACGCGTCATGCCGTTTGTAAACGCCCTGCGCCACGGCCACCGCGGCCGACACCTGGCCGCCACCTTCCTCAGCGTTGCGCTGCTGGCCGCCTGCGGCGGCAAGGACGGCGAGGACGCCAGTGCGCCGCCCCCGGTGTCGGATGCACCGACGCCAGCGCCTGCGCCGGCCCCTTCTCCGGCACCCGCCCCGGCACCGGCGCCTTCCCCCGCGCCCGCACCGACCCCGTCTCCCGCGCCGGCCCCGTCGCCGTCGCCCGCACCGGCCC